>CALVIZ010000005.1 GCA_944331865.1 uncultured Bacilli bacterium
AGAAACATACTTACTATTATAATCACACTTATTGCCGTTTTCCACTAAAAACGGAATTCCAAATGAAAATTAACAGGAAAAAGAAAAAAATAAAGGAAATAGTTGTAAATTAATAAAAAAATGATATAATATTATCAGAAGACCTTTAAGGCATATCGAACCAAGCACTTTATATGCGAATGTTCTAATCGTATGTTAAGTACGGGATTCCTTAGGCAGAAAAGTAACCTGAAAGGGTTACTTTTTCTTTTTAGAGTATATTATACTATTTAATATTTATTACAACTATTTCTTCTCGTATAGCACTAAATTGATTATACTCGAACTTTATATTTATTAGTAATAAATTATTAATAAACATATTAGTTTTTTTATTAAAAATTGAGTTGTATATGGAAAGTTAAAATACTAAAAAAGTATTGTCAAAAAACGAGAACAAACTTTTACCTAAGCTAATCAATTAGTAATTTAATAGTTAAATATTTTTAAAAATTTATATAATAATTTTATCACATTAATTGGTTTATATTAATTCTTTTTAAAACTTTGCTACGACCAATTAATTCTTCATTATACCATCCAACGCATTTACTACCTTGTTGATTTCCAAATTCGTCATTACCAAGTTTATCCCTATATTCAATAGAACAACTTCCGTTAGTACAATTCATACAACTTTTATTTTCTAAAGTTTCTAAAATAAACAAACGTTCTTCTGTACTTAACTCTCTACAAACGCTTTTATAAAACTCACTTGGATTTTTTAATATTTTACTTAATAAAGTATTCAAATTTGTAATATTTATTCCTTTAACTAAAGCTAAGAATTCAATATCACACTTTCTTGCCAAATTATCATTTTTTAAAAAAATAGTATAAATTTCTTCAGCAGAATATATTCTTTATGTATTAATCCCCAAATTAAAACTTGAAGAGCTTTGGCATATACAAATCTAATTTTTTGTCCATCATAATTATCAAATGATACATTTTCTTTAAAATACAATTTTAAATCTTTTTGAGTAAAATTAAAATCATTTTCTAATTTTTCAATTAATTTATCAATATCTTTTTTATATAGCAAATAAAAATCAATATAAGATTCATTTAATAATGTATAATTATCTTTATCTATCAATAATAATATAGCTAATAATTTATAAGGTTCATCTCTTAATCCAAATTTTTTATATTCATACAATTTTATTTGATATAAATCGAATAGCGTCATAAAAAGTCCTCCTAATAATTTTTATAAAATTAAAATTAAAATCATATTTTTATCTTATTATCTAAAAAAATATTTTTAAGAACAGTTAGTTGCATTTCTTTACTTGTCAAAAGTTTTTCTTTAGGAATATCCAAAGCATTAGCAATATCATAAACAAGTCATTCATTTCAAGAACACTTTGTTTTACAATTTTTAAAAAATATTGAACTGCTTGTGCTTTTGATAAATTCAATTTTTTTTAATGCGTTCAATGCATCCTCTAACTAATAAATAAGAAGAAATATACGAAATCCTAAAATAGCAAGAACAATTTAGTAATATTTCTTTAGCTCTATAACTACTTTCCTCACTTAATTTCAACGGCATTAAATCCAAATTCTTTAATCATTTCTATATTATTAGTATCATTTAAATGCATACAATAAATTTTTTCTATTAATTGTTTTGGAATAACTTTTTGCAAATCTCCAATATATAAATGAACATTTCCAGAATAATTTTCTGTTGTGGTATCTATATAAATTTTGTCAATTTTATTATTACTTGAAATTAATTTTATAATATTATTTAAATCATTAGTATCTCCAGAATAAAATATTATACCTTTATTAGTATAAAAAATAATACTATAACATATTAAATTTTTTGAATGTACCGTTTTTATAAAACGCACTTTTTCAAAACTTTTAAATTTATTATCATAATTTTTTTCATCAATAAAAGTGAATTTGTTTTTTCCACATCCAAAAATATTTAACAAATTTTTAAGATTTTTTTTAAATTTATAATTATTAGGAACAATTATGTTTATTGGTTTATGAAGTTTATAATAAGAATATGAAATTAAACTTCCTAAACTTCCAACATGATCTGAATGAGTATGAGTTATAATAACATTAATAGTTTCAATATTATTTAATATTTTTTTATTTATTATTCTTTCAAAAACACTTTCTCCGCAATCAATTAAAAAAAGTTGATTATTTTCAATAAAATAAGCAGCTGTATTACCTTCTTTAGGATTAAATGCAGCACCTCTTCCTAAAAACAATAAATTCATAATAACCACCTATAAATAGTATAACATAAAATAAAAATTAATTATAACTAAAACATTGAAATAAACCCAAGTAATGCTATAATAAATATCAAGGTGATAAAACATGTCTAAAATAAGCAATGTTCTTACCATGTTAGAATATTTAAGCACAGGAAAAAAATACAGTATTAATGAATTATCTCAATTATTAGAAGTATCTCCAAGAATGATTAGAGTATATAAAGATGAAATAGAAAAAGCAGGAATCTACATTGATTCAATTAAAGGGCCTTACGGAGGATATGTTTTAAATCAAAGTATAAAATTACCTAAAAGATTTATTGATACTCAAAACATAAATATTGATAATAAAGAATTATTTAATAAAGTTAATAAAGCAATAAAAGAAAAAAGGAAATGCTTTATAAAATATTATTCTCAAGATAAAAAAAGTATATCTCAAAGAATAATTTGCCCTTATGATTTAATTCTTCTAGGGGGGACATGGGGAATTGCAGCTTTTTGTGAATTAAAAAAAGAAATAAGACATTTTTATTTAAATAGAATTAAAGAAATAAAAATTTTAGAAGAATTTTATAACTGACATATATATTGCCGCTTTATTTGTTATTCTATATTTAGAAAGGAAAGATATTATGTTAAAACATTTTTATACAGACCAAACAGAAATTAATTTTTCTAAATTAAAAGAGAGGTTACTACAAATAAACACCAAAGAGCTACCATTAATTTTTTATAATCAATTCACAAGTTTAAAAGGGAAACCAACATTAATAGTTGCAACTGGTGGTTCAATAGTAGTTGCTTATTATTTAAAAGAGTTTTTAGAAGCCAACAACATAATATGTGAAGTTATAAAACCTAGAGATTACTATTATAAAAGTAATATTTTATCTTATTATAATTTAATTGCGATATCAAATAGTGGTACATCTAACGGTATATTAGATATTTTAAAAGATTTTAAAGGAAATGCTATTTTAATAACTGGAGAATATATAATGCAAGATCAAGACCATGATGAAAAATTTAAAGTTATTAAATGGGGAAATGAACAATATTTAAAAAATAAAGAAAAAAGTTTTATATCGATGTCATCAACTTTAGGACCAATGTTAATGTTTTTAGAAACAAGTATATTAATAGAACAAGCAAAAGATTTAAAATCTGATATAGACATAGAAGAAATAAATGCTAAAATAAAGCAATTAATTGCAAGAAGTCAAGAAAAAATAGCGAGAATTAATTATGATTTTAAAAAAGTAAATTTAATTCAAGTTATTTATGGTTATGATACAAATTGTGCTGCAGTATTATTAGAATCAAATATCATAGAAACAGGAACATCTAGTGTTGTAATTCATGATAAAGGAGATTATTGTCATGGAAGAAGTAATTTATTATTTCAAAATCCAGATAGTCCTATAATATATTTAGCTCATCAAATGAAGAAATTAGATGAAGAAATTTTAACAATATTAAAGCAAGAATATTCAAATGTTTTTCTTTTTGACACATTTGATGAAGAAACTAGTAAGTTATGGAAAGAATATTATTTAGTGTTGCAAATGTATTATTTATCAAAAAATATTGCTGATGATAGGGGTATAGATTTGACAATGCCAGAGTATAATCAACAAGTCGTAAAAAAGCTATATCGTTACAGAGGAGAGATGTAAAAATGGAAAATTTAACTTATGTAACAGGCAATTACGGCAAATACATTTCTGTAAAGGAAAAGACTGAAAAAGCAGGGTTTACAATAGAATATTATAAATGTGATTTAGATGAGCCTAATATTAATGATATAAAATTTATTTCACAAGAAAAAGCTAGACAAGCATATGAAATTTTAAAAAAGCCTCTTTTTGTTGCGGACTCAGGATTTTTTATTGAAGATTATCCTAACAATCCAGGATATCCTGGAGCATTTGTCAAAAGAAGTAATGTAAGTTCAAATATAAGTGAACTTTTAGAAACAATGAAAAATGTCAGTAATAGAAGTTGTTATTTTCTAGATTGTTTAACTTTTTATGATGGAAATGAATTTTATCAATTTT
Organism: uncultured Bacilli bacterium; assembly: GCA_944331865.1. GTDB lineage: Bacteria > Bacillota_I > Bacilli_A > RF39 > UBA660 > Onthocola_B. Next base: position 4,352 of record CALVIZ010000005.1, read on the forward strand.
GGGGTATAAGCAAAGGAACTTTATCAAAAGAAATACGAGGAGATAAAATAAAAAAAGCTAAATCAAATTTATGGTATGTATTTATTCCAAATAACTGTGATAAAACTTTAGCAGAAATGTCAGATGAAGAAAGATGTAATAGACCAGATAATAGCACAAGTGCAACAGATGCTTTTATTAGTTGGTATCAAGAAAAATATCAAAAAGGTCTTAAAAGAAATTTACAAAAAAGCACTAATTCCATGTAACAATATAAAATACACTTTAAAAATAAAAGGAAATATAGATTTTGTTTTAATAATTTGATAAAATAAAAGAGGGTGAAGTAATTTGAAAAATATTAACAAACAAAGAAAAGAATATTTGTCATGGGATGAATATTTTATGGGAGTTGCAAAATTATCAGCATTAAGGAGCAAAGATCCATCAACCCAAGTTGGGGCCTGTATAGTTGGTTCAGACAACCGTATTTTATCGATTGGATATAACGGAACACCAAATGGTTTTCCCGATTGTGATTTTCCATGGGATAGAGAAGGAGATGCACTTAATACCAAATATTTTTATGTTTGTCATGCTGAATTAAATGCTATATTAAACTTTCGGGGAAATCGTCGTGATTTAGAAGGCGCTAGAATATATGTAGCATTATTCCCATGCAATGAATGTGCTAAAGCAATCATTCAATGTGGTATAAAAGAAGTAGTATATTTAAGTGATAAATACAAAGATAGTGATAATTTTATAGCATCTAAAAGATTATTCGATAAATGTGGTGTAAAATATCGGATTGTAGATACTAAGAATAAAGAAATAACATTAAGTTTAACAGAGTAAAATATGGCTATTAAAAAAAATGATAAATTATTAGAATATTTAATGCCGGAGGATGTTGATGAAATAATCCTACCAATGTTAAAAGCCGATAAGGCTAAACAAGCAATTTATCAAAAAAGAATAATAAAGAAAAGATTATCTTGGAAAAATTGTATAGTGTTTTTAATTTTTTTGGTATGTTTAGGTTTTTGCTTTTTTTCAGGTTATCAAATTCTAGCATGGAAAATAGATTCAAACAATACATATAAGCAAATAAAACTAATTGAAGAAAATGTTGATATTAAAGAAGTAGAAGATAGTGAAAATACAGAAATAGTTAATCCTCCGGTGGAAGAAGATGAATACAATCCATATTGGGATTATATAAAGATGAATCTAATTGACGTTGATTTTTCAAAACTATTAGAAATTAATAGTGATACAAAAGGCTGGTTACAAGTAAATGGAACCAATATAAATTATCCATTTGTTCAAACAAGTGATAATTCATATTATTTAAAAAGAGATTTTAATAAAAAGTATAATTCTGCGGGTTGGGTATTTTTAGATTATCGAAATAATATTACAAATTTAGATAAGAATACTATAATTTATGCACATGGAAGAATAAATGGAACCATGTTTGGTTCACTTAAAAATATATTTGAAACAGATTGGTATAATAATAAAGATAATCACGTAGTAAAATTATCAACAGCAACAGAAAATACATTATGGCAAGTATTTAGTGTTTATCACATACCAACAACAAGTGATTATTTACAAATAAACTTTAGTAGTAATGAAGATTTTTTAGAATTTGTTAATAAATTAAAAGATAGAAGTCAATATGACTTTAATGTAGAATTTAATGAAAATGACAAGATATTAACTTTATCAACATGTTATAATGATGATGAAAAAGTAGTATTACATGCTAAATTAATAAAAAGAGAGGTAAAATAATGATTGAAGAATTAAGAACAAGAAAAGGATTTATTGCAGCGATGGATCAAAGTGGGGGATCTAGCAAAAAAACATTAGTAAATTATGGCTTTAAAGAAAATGATATTACATCAGATGAAGTTATGTTTAATTTTATTCATGAAATGCGTTCAAGAATAATAATGGATGAAGCATTTAACTCTGAACACATTCTTGGAGCAATACTATTTAAAGACACGATGAAAAGGACAATCAATGGGATAAATACAGTAGAATTTTTAAAAAACAAAAACATATATGCATTTTTAAAAATAGATGTAGGTTTAGATGAAGAATTTGATGGTGTCCAATTATTTAAAGACATACCCAATTTAGATGAAGTATTAGATGAAGCAATAAAATATGGAATTATAGGTACAAAAATGCGTTCTGTAATAAATGAATATAATGAATATGGTATTAAAAAAGTAGTTGAACAACAATTTAAAGTTGCAAGAGCAATAATAAACAAAGGATTAATACCTATTATTGAACCAGAAGTAAACATAAATGCTAAAAATAAAAAAGAAATAGAATCATTTTTAAGACAAGAAATATTAAGACAACTAGCAAAATGCAAAAAAGAAGACTATTTAATTTTTAAATTTACATTACCAGAAGTACCAAATTACTATAATCCATTATTAACAAAAAAGAATGTTTTAAGGATAGTAGCATTATCTGGTGGTTATAGTAGAGATATAGCATGTGATAAATTAAGAGAAAATAAAAAAATGATAGCAAGTTTTTCAAGAGCATTACTTGAAGGATTAAATAAAGAACAAAGTGATAAAGAATTTAGTGAGTTATTAACTAAAACAATTAAACAAATATATAAAGCATCAATAACAAAAAGTAGCAAATAAATGCTACTTTTAATTTTTCATAACTGATTTAGGATAAGGTTTTCTTTCATCAGTTTCATATAATAAATAATCTATGCTAGTATTATAAAATCTAGCTAATTTTTTTAGTATTTCAGTAGGAATATCATTTGTTTCAGTTTCGTATTGTGAATAACCGGTTTGACTCATATTAAGTATTTTAGCAACATCTTTTTGATAAAGATTTTTATCATCTCTTAATTCTTTTAATCTATTCATTTTATCACCGTGCCTTAACAATATCACAACTTAAAATAAAGTATTGCTTTATAACTTAAATTAAGTTATAATATTTTTAGATAACCTAAAATAAGTTATGGAGATGTAGTATGAAAAAGAAGTATATAGTAATGTTTAGTGTTCTAATATTATCAGTAGTAATTTATATTTGTATACCTAAAACAAAAGAAGAAGTAGAGAATAAAACAAAACCAAATGTAAATACAAATGGATTTTTAACTTTAATGTTAGAACAAGATGATGGGTCTTATCAAAAAACAACATCAAATACATGGCCGGGGGATGGTTATGCTTTTAATAATGAACTATCTGGTTGTGAAAGAGGTGGAGAATTAGTATATGATAGAGAAACAAATATAGTAAAACTGATAAGTGGTGGTTCAGATAAATGTTATGTATATTTTGATAAATATAATGTAGCAAAGATAACTAATGTAACAAATACTAAAACAACAAATAGTGTAACATTAACAGTAACAACAGAGGCCGGAGAAAACCCAATAGAAAAATATTACTTTAGTAAGGATGATGGACAATCATATGTAGAAAGTACAAGTAATACATATACATTTAATAACTTAAATTATGGAACAACATATAAATTTAAAGTATATGCCAAAGATACATTAGGATATGAAACAAATGAAGAAACAGTACAAGTAACAACAAATGCTTATGTAAATCCAACTGTTAATAGTATAACAGTAACAGATACAACAAACGATACAATAAGTATAAGTGTAAGTGCCAGTGGAGGAACAAATAGAGTATCAACTTATTATTATTCAATAAATAATGGTGCATACACAAGTAGTACAAGTAATACCAAAACATTTACAGGATTAAGTAAAGGAACAACATACACAATAAAGGTATATGTAACAGATACAAATGGAGTATCATCAAGTGAAAAGACAACAAGTGCTCAAACGGAAAGTTTAACATATATATGCACAACAGGAACAAATTTAGCAACTTGTATAAAAAATCAATATACTTCACAAGGAACAAATGGACTATATTATCACACAAGTAGTCTAGCAAATGGTGCAGGAGATAATTCATATAGATATGCTGGAGCTAATCCAAATAATTATGTATGCTTTGGTTCAACAGCAAGCACATGCCCAAGTGGTAACTTATATCGAATAATAGGAGTGTTTGGTAGTGAAGTAAAACTAATCAAATCAACAAGTTATGGAAGTTATGAATGGTCTTCAAATTATGATAATACATGGAGCACATCAGATATAAAAAATACATTAAATACAACATATTATAATACATTGAGTAGCACATGGCAAAACAAAATAGCAACACATACATGGAAAGTTGGAGGAATGGTAAATAATAATTACTATACAGCGAAACAATATTATAATGTAGAAGTAGGAAGTTCATCAAGTAGTACAACAGATAGTATGAAAATAGGATTAATGTATGTAAGTGATTATGGATTTGCAGCAAGTAATAGTTATTGGACAACAGCATTATATAATTATGAATCAGCAACAAGTTCAAATTGGCTATATTTAGGAAAACTTGAATGGACAATTTCTCGCAACTCGAGTAGTTCCGATCGTGCCTTCATTGTGCTTTCTGGGGATGTCTATTACGTCATTGTGAGCCGTTCGGATGCGGTGCGGCCGTCCTTTTATCTAACATCTTCCACAACTTATGTCTCCGGATCTGGAACAAGTTCTGACCCAATTCGCATTAACTAATATTTATGTAAACAATATTAAAAAATATTTTAATATCCTATAATTTTGTTTATAATAAATATAGGGAGATGATTAAATTGAAATTAGAAGGTAAAGTAGCTCTTGTGACCGGGGGATACAAAGGAGCAGGGCGTGGAATAGTTAACATATTATTAAAATATGGAGCAAGAGTAATAGTATTGGATTATGATGAAGAAGTAAATAGTATGAATAGTGATAATGTAATAGCTAGTCATGTTGATATTAGAAATATTAATGAAGTAAGAACAGCTATAGATGAAGCTTTAGAAAAGTTATCATCAATAGATATAGTTGTAAATAACGCTGGGGTATGTAAACTAGTAAGTTTTATGGACATGACTGATGAAGAAAGGGATTATCATTTTGATATTAACATTAAAGGAACATGGAATGTAACAAAATGTGCATTACCATATTTAAAAGAAAATAGTACAATTATCAATATGTCTAGTGTAACTGGACCTATGGTAGCAGATCCAGGAGAAGTAGCATATGCAACAACAAAAGCAGCAATTTTAGGATTTACCAAGTCTCTCGCGGCAGAACTTGCATCTAAAAAAATTAGAGTAAATGCTGTCATGCCAGGATATATTCATACACCAATGGTTGATAACATGGCTAAAATAAGTAATCCTGAAAATCCTCAAAGTGTAATAGATGGAATAGCTAGTGCTGTACCTTTAAAAAGGTTAGCAACAAAAGAAGAAATAGGTGAACTAGTAGCCTTTTTAGCAAGTGATGAATCAAGTTATATAACAGGCCAAGGAATAGTTATTGATGGAGGTTCAACATTACCAGAAACAACAACTATGGGAGTGTAAAGCAATCAAAAAAAAGATTGCTTTTTCTTTATATTAATATTAAAAACTCTGAAAATAGTGTATAATTAAATGGGGATAACTTTATGGATAAAATAATAAAAAATGTTTTAACAGAACTTAACAAAAATGGTTTTGAAGCCTACCTTGTAGGGGGTTTTGTTAGAGATTATTTACTTGGTATTAAATCATATGATATAGACATATGCACAACAGCACTACCAAAAGATATATATAATATATTTAATATATGTGCTAATAATTATGGTGGAGCTAAATTAATAATAGAAAATTATAATATAGATATAACAACATTTAGAAAAGATGCTAAATATTCAAATAGACATCCATTAGAAGTAAAATACATAACTGATTTAAAAGAAGATTTAAAGAGAAGAGATTTTACAATTAATACAATATGTATGGATAAGGATGAAAATATAATTGATTTATTAAATGGAATAGAAGATTTAAACAATAGAACAATTAAAATGATTGGAGATAATGAACAAAGATTAGAAGAAGATCCATTAAGAATATTAAGAGCTATAAGATTTGCAACAGTACTAAATTTTGAAATAGATGAAAAATTAATAAGAGCAATAAAAAAGAAAAAAGAATTAGTTAAAACATTATCTAAAGAAAGAGTAAAAAATGAACTAAGCAAAATATTAATGAGTACTAATTACAAAAAAGGATTAGAATTATTTAAAAAATTAGAAATAGACAAAGAATTAGAAATAGAATACAAAGAAACTACATACACAAAGGATTTAATTGGTATGTGGGCACAAATAAAAGTTAAAGATATCCCATTTACAAATATAGAAAAAAGCAATATAATAGATATTACCGAGATAGTTAAAGGTAATAGCATCAATAACTATACATTATATAAATATGGGTTATATGTTAATTTAATTGCAGGAATGATATTAAATATAAGTAGTAAAAAGATAAATCAAATGTATAAAAAATTACCTATTAAAGAACGAAAAGACATAGATATTAAAGGTAATGAAATAATAAATTTATTAAATATTGAAGGAAAAAGAGTTAATGAAATATATGAAGATTTAACAAATAAAATACTAAATGGTAGTTTAAAAAATAAAAAAGGAGAAATAATTAAATATTTAAAAAAGGAGTGAAAAATATGTTTAAAGATAATAAAAAATTTGTAGCCGAAAGTATATTTATTAAAGAAGCATTAAAGCAAGGATTATCTTTAAATGAATTTTTACTTCTTTTATATTTTGACAATTCTTTTGATCCAATATTTAATATCAAAGTAATTAGTAAAGCATTGTCATTATCAGAAGAAAAAATATTAGAAGCATATAGTAATTTAATGAGCAAAAAAATAATTAAAGTTAAGGCTGAAAAAGATGATGAAGGCAAGATAGTAGAAAGAGTTAGTCTAGAAAAGTTTTATAATGAGATAAAAAGTGATAATAAAAAGCAAGAATTAGAATCTGATAGAAAGGATATATTTAGTATATTTGAAAGTGAATTTGGTAAAACTTTATCAGCAATGGATTATGAAATAATTAATGCATGGATAGATAAAGGATTTAGTGAAGAAATCATTGTTGCAGCATTAAAAGAAGCAGTATATAATGGAGTATGCAGTTTAAGATATATAGACAAAGTTTTATATGAATGGAATAAAAAAGGATATAAAACAATAGAGCAAGTAAATAATCGTTTTAATGATGAACAAAAAGATGAAAATAAATTATTTGAAACAAGTATATTAAATTTTGATTGGTTAAATGAAAAGTAAAGAAGTATTAGAAAAATTAGATAGTTTATTTCCTAATCCCATATGTGAACTTAATTATGATAAAGATTATGAACTTTTGATAGCAACACTTTTATCGGCTCAATCTACTGATAAAAGAGTAAATTCAGTAACTAAAATTCTATTTTCAAAGTATGATATATTTAGTTTAAAAGATGCTTCCATAGAAGATATTGAAAAAATAATTTATCCAGTTGGAACATATAAAAGAAAAGCATTATATGTAAAAGAATTAGCTAAAAGATTAGTTGAAGATTATAGTGGAGTAGTTCCAAATAATAGAGAATATCTCGAAAAATTACCAGGAGTAGGTCATAAAACTTGTAATGTAGTTTTAGCAAATATTTATAATGTACCAACTATTGCAGTTGATACGCATGTTACAAGAGTGGCTAACAGATTAGGTTTAACTAAAAGTGAAGATGTATTAAAAATTGAACAAGATTTAATGGATTTTTTCCCTAAGAATAAATGGAATAGAGTACATTTACAATTAGTGTTATTTGGTAGATATATATGTAAAAGTAAAAAACCAGAATGTGATAAATGTCCATTTAAATGTCAATATTATCAAAAAAAAGAACAATAGCAAAATAATATTGTTCTTTTATTCTAATCCAGTATCTGGTTTATTTTGATTATCTGTATTTGTATCATCGGTATCATCATCTGGCGTAATAATATCATCAATATTTGAATCCATTCCTAGATTAACCTTAATTTCTAATCCATCAGACATATTAGCAGTAAATATGGTATAAGAGGATTTTATAACATAAGTAACTTCACCGGTTTCTGTTGGATTAATAGTATAATTTAAATTAGATGTACTACCAACTAAAGTTAAAGTGCCATCACTTTCCTTTTTATAAATTTTATATTCTAGTTTACCAATATTACTATTATTATAACTTATTCTTTGCTCATAATATTTACTTGCCTGATTACCATAATAAGTATTAAAGTGATTTTGTAAATAACTAGTATCAATTGTATCAGGAGTTTCAATACCTGTCCAACTAAGTTTTAAAGTAGTACCATCAAAAGTATAACTTCCATTTGTAGGCTTATCGAGTTTAGAATATCTAGTTGAAATATCGGTAGGCTCTGTGCCATTTTTAAATAATTCAGTCATTCGCATATCATTAGGAGTATATTCACTAGCAAGTTGTAAAGGAAAAGTTTCTTTTTCAACTTCAACTTCAATAACTCCACTAGGCATATTAAATGTTTTATTTTTAGAATACACTTTAGAGCCAACAGCTTTCATAATTCCTGTTCTTGCTTTATTACCAACTGAAACGGTTAAATAACTATCAGAAGTAGTTTTATCATAACCAATCCATAGAGCTATAGCATATTCTGGTGAATAGGTAATATTCCAAGCATCTCTAGTAGCTGATGTTGGTATGCCATTTTCTTCAGCCCATCCACGATCAACATTTGAAGTTCCGGATTTAGCTGCAATATCTGTACCACTTACTGAAACTCCACCAACACCACTTTTAGCAGCTGAAATTAATATATCAGTTATCATATAAGCTGTTTCTTCACTCATAACTTTATTTTTTTCATATTTATATTCATATATTTTTCCAGTTTCTAAATTTTCTGCTTTAGTAAATGAATAAGGCTCAATATAATATCCGCCGCGACCAAATGCGGCATAAGCGGCACTCATTTCAATAGGTGAAATACCTTCAAAACCACCAATAGATGCAGATTCATATAAAGTATCACCATAATCAATACCCAAACTATGTACAAAATCTATAATATAATTAGGATCTTCATTATATACTGCTTGAAAAGCTTTTAAAGCAGGAACATTTCTTGAATTCATTAAGGCAGTACGCATTGTAATTAAACCAGTATATTTTCTATCAGCATTATTAATAGTAGTACCATTACTATATGTATAGGCTTCATCTAAAAAGTAAGTACCGGGAGATCCATTCAAATATTCAATATAAGGGCCATAATCAAAAATCGGTTTAGCGGTTGACCCCGGTTGTCTTTTAATAGTAGCCCTATTAGTACCTAAAGCAGTATAATTACGACCTCCAGATAATGCAACGATAGAACCATCACTAATGCTAGTAATTGCCATTCCTTCTTGAATAACATCATTAGGAAATTCATACAATTCGCCGCTTTCTAATTTGTTTAATACTTCTTGAACTTCTGGGTCAATAGTAGTAACAATTTTCATAGGAACATAAAATGGATCTTGACCAGTTTTTTCTGTAACTTCATTCATTATATAATCAATAGCAGCCTGATTAGCAGCACTATTAGATTCTTTAGTAGCCACTAATGATTCAATAGGAATATTTAATACAGCTTCTTTTTCTTCTTCACTAATATATCCATGAAGAACCATAAGTTTTAAAACTGTAGTTTGTCTATTTCTTACACCTTCTGGATTACTATAAGGATTATATACTCTTGGATTTTGAAACATTCCTGCAATAATAGATGCTTCTGCTAATGTTAAATCAGAAACTGATTTACCAAAATAATATTGACATGCTTGTTCAACACCATATATTCCTGTTGTATTTATATTTCCGGCATTACCCAACCATTGTGAATTCATATAAAATTCAATTATTTCTTCCTTTGTATAACTACTTTCTATTTTAAATATAGCCATGTATATATCTGTAAACTTACGAATTATACCTTCAATACCCTTGTCTTTATTGTTTGTATAAACTTTTTTAACAATTTGCATAGTTAAAGTTGAAGCTCCACCGGCGAAATTATTTCCAATTAACTGTCCAAAAGAAGCTTTTAAAAATCTAGCCACATCCATACCTTTATGTTGAAAAAATCTTGAATCTTCAGTAGCAATTAAAGCATCAATTAAAACTTGAGGAAGTTCATCATAAGTAACTAAAACTCTATCTTCAGAGCCTAATCTTGCAAGTTCAGTCAAGCCATCATTATAGTATAAAACAGAAGATTCTTTGGAGTATAATTTATCTTTATCAAAGTTAGGTGCTGTAATAATAATATATAAAGCAAAAACAAGCACAATAGATACAAAGGCAATACCCAATATCAATATAGTTGATAAAACAATATTTTTAACATTTTTCTTTTTTCTTTTATTTTCATCATTTTTATTATCTTTTTTGTTTGTACTTTTTTTCAATTTTTTAACTTTTAATTTACCAATGTTAATTTTTTTCATATATGACCTCCAATTAACTTATCAATTATTTTCAAATAATCTAAACCATTTAAACTTAAATCTATTTCATAGGCATTATTTTTTATGAATTCATAAGGAATACTTTTTCTAGAGTTATTTTTTATAAAATCTAAAAAAGTAGACCCCATTAATAAAAAATATTTATTATTCATCATAATTATTAAAAAAACGATACCTCCATGTTTATTAATATTATATATATGATTAATTTGATGTTCATGAACATTACTTATAGGAAAAGAAGTTTTATTCAAAGTAACTTTAGCATCAAATTCTATATAATATCCTTTATATAAACCATTAAAATCCAAAGTTGAAGGACATTTATAATAGCCATCTAAAATTCTTTTCCCTTTAATATTATAATCTACTTTAGTAACCCCAATTGGAGTTGGTTTTTTATAAATATAAGCAATATCATTATCTATATAATATTGATTAGCCATTTCAATGATTTGTTCTAAATCCATACCCCGATTACTAAAGGATGTTATCTTTTTATAATCTTTTTTTATATTGTTCGGATATAACAAAATAAATCACCTTTATAATTATACCACAAATTAGCAATTTAAAAAACCTCTTAGAAAGGAAAAGTAGTTACTTGACAATAAAACAATTGTCACAAAATGTCGAAGATAATGCAAATTTTTAAAGAATATTATAAAATTAAATGGGTGATAAAAATGCGTTTAGAGTATTTTATAAATGAAATGTTACAAAAAATAGATTGGGCCATGATAAATACATATTTTATAAAAGAAAAAAAGAAGAAAAAAAAGTAAAATAATGGTATATTGACAAAATACAAGAAAATATTATATAATTTTTTTGTTAGAAGGTGATATTTTGTATAATGACAGATTCTATTTGACACCCCAAGAAATATTAGAAAAAGAATTCAAAGTGGATGCTCGGGGATATCGACCACAAGAAGTTGATAAATTTTTAGATATGGTTATTAGGGATTATACAGAATATGGAAATATTATCAAGAAATTAGAAAAAGACATTAAAAATTTAATGGAAGATAATAGCAAATTAAAGCAAGAAATAAGAAGATTACAAAGTGAAGTAGATTCTAGTTCTAATGCAGCAACAAGAAGCATTAGTAATGTTGACCTTCTAAAACGAATTAGTCAATTAGAAAAAGTAGTTTATGGAAATAATGAATAATTCTTAGGCAAATGCTGCATATAATTGTTATGTAGAGGAAAGTCCATGCTCACACAAGCTGCGATGCTTGTAGTGTTCGTGCTTAAGGAAAAAATAACTTAAGGTAGCTTTAGCTAACGGCTTCGAGGAAACCTCAAATGGTTTTAGTAGATATAAAAGTGCCATAGAGACGAGTCATTTGGGAAACTAAATGAGTGGAACGGGGTAAACCCCACGAGTGAGAAACCCAAATTTTGGTAGGGGAGCTTGAATTTAGGAATTGAACTAAAAAAAGCCTTAATAAGGAGATAAATATTTGCCACTTTCAAATAGGAAGTACAGAACATGGCTTATTAAGAATTATTTTTTTATTTTCATAAAAAAGGAGTGAAAGTTTTGAACGAAATTGGTGAGATGCTCAAAAATACACGCGAATCATCAGGTGTTAGTTTAAATGAAGCTAGTAAAGATTTAGATATTAAAGTAGAAATGTTAGAAAATATTGAAGATGGTCGAACTGGAGCATTTAAAGATATTTTTGAATTAAAAGAGTATATTACAAATTATGCCAAATATTTAGGTTTAGATGCCGATAGTTTAATTGATGAATTTAATGAATACATGTTTGAATATACCTCAAAGATCCCAGTTAAAGAAATAGAAAAAACTATTGAATTAAAATTAAAAGAAGAAAAAAAGGATCATGAAGAAATAGCATCGCCTTATACAAAAGAAAGAAAAAAATATAATAGTTGGGTATATATAGTGATATACATATTTATATTTTTAATGATATTAATTGCAGTATTTTGGTCAGTTAAGCAAGTAACAATAAATAAAAATGTTACTGATACAATAAGTTATGGAGGAAAGTAGTATGAATTTACCTAATAAGATAACGATAGGAAGGATTATTTTAGCAGTAATAATTCTTATAATATTATTGATACCTCAATATGCCTTTGGTTTTGAATGGCCAACATATCAAATAAGCAATGTTAGTGGAATAAATTTAAAATATATAATAGTAGGAATTTTATTTTTAATAGCATCATTATCAGATTTTTTAGATGGATATTTAGCTCGTAAGAATAATATGGTAACAGATTTTGGCAAAGTAGCAGATGCTATAGCTGACAAAGTATTAGTAAATGGCTTATTAATAATATTAGCTTATTATAAAATAATATCTGTAGTAATACCAGTAGTAATAATTACTAGAGATATTGTAGTTGATTCATGTAAAATGATTTCTGGAAATAAAGGCAAAGTTGTTGCAGCATCAGTACTTGGCAAAATTAAAACAATATGCATGATGAGTGGTTTAACATTAACATTATTTTACAATTTACCATTTGAATTAATTAATTTGCCAATAGCTGATTTACTATTAATTGTAGCAACGATTTTATCAGTTGTATCTGGATGTCAATATTATTATAATTCACGAGAATTTTTATTTCCTAAAGATAAAGCAACAAAATAAGTTGCTTTTTTTGTGTATTATCCTAGACACATATAAAAATAACTCATAATATACACTAGAAAGGAATGTTGATAATGAATTATTTTAATGAAACTAAGTATTCTGAAGAAACAAAACAAACTTTTGACAAGAGTATGAATGCCGAAAATAGTTGCTGTGGTGGAGCAAGTATGAATATGGGAATGGGCCAAAGTTGTTGTGGCTGTGGAGCAATGCCAATATATGAATGTCCACAAGAAAGAGTATGTCATCGTTATATTTGTTATAATGTCCCACAAGTGTGATAATTTATGGTAGACCAAATATATTAAGAGATAAATAAGTACAAATTTAAAGGCATCTTGATAAGAAATGTCTTTTTCTGTGGTATAATATTTTTGGGTGAGTAAATATATATGAATAAAATAATTGGAATCATGGGACCAAACAATGCTACTAAAGAAAATCTAAAAGATGCTTACGAAATTGGTAAATATGTAGCAAATAAAGGATATACAGTATTAACCGGTGGATTAAATATTGGAATACAGAATGAGGGATTAAAAGGAGCTAAATCATCTAATGGTCTAACTATTGGAATTATGCCATTTAATGAACCAGAAAAATTTTCTGAATACGTTGATATTCCTATAATAACTAATATGAGAAGTGGTAGAAACTATATAAATGTTCTATCTAGCAATTTAGTAATTGCTTGTGGGATTGATGTTGGAACAGTATCAGAAATATCGCTGTCATTAGTAAAAACTAATAATAAAAAAGTTATTTTAGTTGGAGCATTGAATGAGGCAAACGAGCTATTTATAAAATTAAGAAAGGACAATGTTTTTGTTGCGAAAGATTACAATGAGTGTATTAATATATTAAATACCATTGAATTTTAGTATTTATTCAAACTCTAAATAAGTCATTATAAAAAGGTTTTAAATAAATTTAAATAGAGGAGACTATATATGGACATAAATAAAATAAAAAATGAATTAATTAAACAAAAAGAATCAAAATTTAAAGGAAATATATATCATTATTCGCAAGTTAATTTTGCGTATAATTCAAGTAAAATTGAAGGTAATAGATTAACTAGTGAACAAACGGAAGCAATATTTGACACATCTTCTTTTATTCCTAAAAGTGATGATTTAATAAAGTTAGATGATTTAACTGAATCTAAAAATCATTTTAAATTATTTGATTATATGTTAGATAATGTTGATGAATTATTAAATAAAGATATGATAATTGAAATGAATAAGATATTAAAAAGAAATACTAGTGATGAAGAAAATCCTAGATATAATGTTGGTGGATTTAAAGTTGTTCCTAATATAATAGGTGTAGTTAATGTTATTAATACTACTGCACCAGAAGATGTAGAAGAGAAAATCGAAGAATTATTAAATGAATATAATTCTAAAACTAATATTACTTTAGAAGATATTGTTGATTTTCATTTTAGATTTGAAAGAATCCATCCATTTGGTGATGGAAATGGTCGTGTAGGTAGAATTATAATGTTCAAAGAATGTTTAAGAAATAGCATTATGCCATTTGTTGTATTAGATGATGATAAACCTTATTATATGAGAGGATTAAAAGAATACGAAAATGATAAAATGTTCTTGATTGATACTATTAGACACGAACAAGATTTATACGAAAAAATGTGTGAAGAATTACTAGATTTTAAAATTGAAGAAAACAATTAAAAAATTAAACATCCTACAAAAATAATTAATTTATTAAATATAGGATGTTTTTATATGCTTTAATATCTTATAAAATAAGAATTTACCCTTTATATTAACCTGCGAAGTAGGATGAATTTTGTAAGTACAAAATAAGAATGACACCATAACAAATCCTTATTGTATAAGGGTTCTTTTTATATTGTGGTGTCATCATCTTATCCTGCTTTAGTAGAATTAATAAAAAATAATGGTATTTAGGATAATTAAAGCAAAAAAATATGATTTGACAAGAATTGATTAATAAGTTAGCATGCATCGTGAAAGGAGATGATGTTTACGAAAATTAAAAAAATAATTATTAAAGAGGTGAATACCTATAAGTAATACTAAATTAATGTGTAATGTGATATTTACACGATTTAGTATTACTAAAATTAGTTATTTATCCATAAATTTAAGTGAGGTGCGAGAGTTATGGATAAGTACAAAATAAATTTTATTTTTAATAAAGAAAAAGATGTAAATGATATCTTAATAAATGTTTTAAATAAAGAACTTAAAAAATATATTCAAACAATTTGTAAAAATAAAAATTGTGAGGTACCATCATCATGTACTTATTTATCTCTAGAAGGAGGTAAGAATTGTTAGGGAGTATAAATAAGATATATAATGTTGGTATTTATATAAGGTTATCTCGTGAAGATGATGATAAAGCATTAGAAAGTGAAAGTATTACAAATCAAAAGAGTTTATTACTTCAATATGTTAAAGAAAATAATTTAAGAGTCTATGATATTTATATTGATGATGGATATAGTGGAACTAATTTTGATAGACCCGATTTCAATAGATTATTAAATGATATTGAATTAGGTAGAGTTAATATGGTTATTACTAAAGATATGTCAAGATTAGGAAGAGATTATATTGGTACAGGTAATTTAATAGAAAAGTATTTTCCAGAGCATAATGTAAGGTATATTGCAGTTACAGATAATATAGACACTTTTCTAGATAATTCTAATAATGATATTGCACCATTCAAGGCAATTATGAATGATATGTATGCTAAAGATATCTCTAAAAAAATTAAATCAAGTTTAAGAGCAAAACAAAAAGAAGGAAAATGGGTAGGAGGTAGAACTCCATTTGGATATGATCAAGATCCGAATGATAAAAATCATTTGGTAATAAATGAAGAACAAGCATTAGTTGTTAAAAGAATTTTTGATATGTGTTTAGAGGGATTATCATTTTTTAAAATAGCAAAACAGTTAACGAATGAAGGAGTCAAAACACCAGCTGGGTATTATAGTTTTGAATGGAAAAGTAATTATAATTTAAAGTATGGAGAGTGGCATTCTAAAACAATAAGAGATATTTTAACTAATAGGATGTATATAGGAGATATGGTTCAAAATAGAAGAAGTAAAGTTAATTATAAAGTTAAAAAAGTTATTAAAAATAATGTATGCGACTATATAATTGTAGAGAATACCCATGAGGCGATTATTGATAAGGATACCTTTTATGAAACGCGAAAAAGAATACCTAAAAATGTAGGAAGAAATGAAAAGAAAGAAAATCATTTATTAGATGGGCTTTTATATTGTGGTGATTGTGGACATCGCATTTCAGTACAAGCAAGAAGAAAAAAAGATAATAGATGTTATACTATTTGTAATTATTATAGAACTTATATGAAGCAAAGATTATGTACGACTCATTCAAATAATTATGATGAATTAGAGAAAGTAATTCTTAGTTCTTTAACCAATATGTGTTTAAATTATATTAATAAAGATAAAGTTAAAAACGGTGTATTAAATAATCTAACTGAAGATAATAAGTTTAATAATAAAAAAGAGTTAGAAATACTTACCGATGATATTAAACAGATAAATGATAATTTAGATATTATTTATATTGATAAATTAAATAAAAAAATAACTGAAGACCAATTTGAAAGAGTAAAAGTAAAATTAGAAAATGAACTAAATATAAAACAGAAAAGGTATAGTGAGTTAAATAATAATATTAATAACAATATCAATGAAGAATCTAAAAATAAAATGATTTATGAATACATTAATAAGTTTTTATCCATGAAAGAACCTAGTAGAGAACTAATAATTAATTTAATTGATAAAATAGAAATATTTGAAAATAAAACTATAAATATAAAAGTTACTTTTAATAATTTAATTTAGAATCATGATATAATTATTATGGATGTGATTTTATGGAAATAGTTAAAAGCTTTTTTGAAGGTATCATAAATATATATTCAAATAATTCAAAGTTGTTATTAGAAACAATTATTTTGATAGCACTATGTATAATATTAAAAATATATTATCCAAAATTTAGAGGATTTATGGGAGAGTTTTGGGTAAAGTTAGAATTAAGAAAATTACCAAAAGACAAATATGTAGTTTTAAATGATATTATGATAAAGGATGAAAAAGGAACTCATCAAATTGATCATTTAGTTATATCAAAGTTTGGCATTTTTGTTATTGAGATGAAAAATTATTATGGTTTGATTAAAGGAAAAGAATTTGATAATAAATGGTGTCAATATTTAGGAAAAAATAAAAGTTATTTTATAAATCCTATTCATCAAAATTTCGGTCACATAAAATCTTTATCAAATTTACTTAAACTAGATGATAAATATTTCATTTCAATTATTTGTTTTTCTAATCAAGCAAAGGTTGATGTTAAAAGTAGTAGTATAGTTACACAAGTTGATTATTTAAAAGATGAAATTTTAAAATATGAAGAATTGCTTGTTGATAATGATATAAAAGAATTATCAAATATAATTATATCTAATAATATTGAAGATAAGTTTTTAAGAAAACAACATATGAAAGATGTTTGTATTAAGATTAATAATAATAGAGACTTAGAAAATAATATGATATGTCCAAAATGTGGTAGTGAATTAGTAGAACGTAATAGTAAATATGGAAAATTTATTGGATGTTCTAATTATCCTAAATGTAAATATATTAAGAAATGAAAGAATCTATCAAAAAAGGGCAAGGACACATTATTCCATGCAATACTCGTATAATAAATCATCATGTATACAGACATACATATCAACCAGCATATACTTGTTGTGAAGAAAATGTTTGTGAAAATGTATATGATAGATGTTGTTAAGGCTGTTGATAAATATCAATAGTCTTTTTTTTATGATATAATGTTTTTGGTGATATAAATGAAAGTATTAAGTTTAACAGAGCCTTATGCAACCTTAATTAAAGAAAAAAAGAAGTTAATAGAAACAAGAAGTTGGAAAACAAATTATAGGGGAGAATTATATATACACGCAAGCATGACACCAATTTCAAAAACTACAAAGGAAGATAATAAATTATTTTCTTTAATAAATGATAGTAAATTAAATTTTGGTCATATAATTTGTAAATGCAATTTAGTAGATTGTATTTATATGACAAAAGAATATGTAGAAAACATGAAAAGAAACAATTATTTAGAATATATATGTGGTGGTTATGAAGTAGGAAGGTATGCTTGGGTACTCGAAAATATTGAACCTATAAAACCTATAAAAGCAAAAGGACAACTTAATATATGGGACTATTATAACGAATTTGAAGTTATGAGTTTAATGGATAATATTGAATATGGTTGGATGGATAATGAAGGAAACAAACACAAAATAATTGATAATTCTTATTCAGACAATTATATTTTACAGAGCCCTAAAGAAATTATAAAAAATAAAGTTGGTGTATGTTGGGATCAAGTAGAATTAGAAAGATATTATTTTAAAGGAAATATTTGGAATATTAGAACGTATTTTATAGTTCATTATGATAATGATAAATATCCTACTCATACATTTTTAACTTTTGAAAAAAATAATAAATATTATTGGTTTGAACATTCGTGGGAAAAATTAAAAGGTATACATGAATATAGTTCTTTAGAAGATTTATTAATTGATGTAAGAAATAAATTTATAAAATATGAATTAAATAATAACTATAATAAAAATAATTTATGTATATACTATTATAAGAAACCAAATTTTCATATAAATGCATTAGATTTTTATAAACACTGTGAATCAGGCATTAATATCTTATTAGAGAAAAAATAATTTAATTATAAATAAAATAAATGATAATTTAGGTTTTAATGAAATATAAATAAATAATTATATTAAAGAATAAATCCAGTATGTGAAGATGTATTTTAATATTATTACCCTTGTGATATTTCCTATTAAAAATATCAAAACTATTATAAAATGCCTATAGAAAGGAGAAAAAATGGATCAAGAAAAGATAGGAAAATTCATAGCAGAATGTCGAAAGAAAAAGAACATGACCCAGCAAGAACTAGCAGAAAAACTAGGAGTATCAGATCGGACAATAGGAAATTGGGAAAATGGTAGAAACATGCCGGACTTAGCATTATTTAAGCCTTTATGCAATGAACTTGATATAACATTAAATGATTTAATGAGTGGCGAAAAGGTAGATAAAAGCAATTATCAAGAAAAGTTAGAAGAAAACATAATTAATACAATAAATTATAGCAATAAAAAAATAAAAAACAAAAACAAACTTCTAAATATAACATTAATAGTTTTTGGAGTATTAATAGCAACTACGGCGATAACAATATTTCCAAGTGAAAGCAGTTGGGGATCAATCTATTCTGTTTTTGGAGCAATCATATCATTAATAGGAGTTAGTAAATTTACGAAAAGATTAACCTATGGCAAAAGATTATTATGCAATTTTAGTTATTTTATTACATTTATACTTTTTTTAATGCTTATAGACTTTATTAGTGTTATAAATATACATCAAGCTCCAAGATTTGCAACATATAAAATCACTGGTGAAAATGCTATATATTATGATACTATATTTTATGATTGTATTAGATGTAATGTAGATACAGATAATGAAACATTTAAAATTATAAAAAATCAAAAGTATGATGTAGATAAAGTAGATGAATTTTGTGAACAAAAATAAAAAAGTCTTATAGGCTTTTTTTATTTTTTCACAAATTACCATAGAAAATATTAAAAAAGTATTATATAATTATTATGGGTGAAAAATATGAATTACAAAGATAATTACATAGATTATATAAATAAATTAAAAAAGAGTGAATTAATAGAAATAATAGATAATTTTAATTTATTTAATGAAATATTTAAAATAGAAAAAATAATTATAAGAAATGAAAAAAAAGACAAAATAATAGAAAAAATAATGGCTTTAAAAGAAGATTATATTAAATATATAATAATGACATTGGATTTAGAAGATTTTAATAAATTAAAAGAATTGATATTTAAGAAAAAGGATAATGAATACTTATTAAATAATAGAGGATTTATAAATTATTTATTAGAAAAGAAAATAATATTTAAAGATAATGATTTATTAATGGCAGTAGACATTAAAGAAATAATAATAAAACTAATAAAAAATAAAGAAATAATAAACCATATAAAATTATGGGATAGAATATATAAATTAGCAGATGGGATAATTATAGCATATGGAGTAGTAAGTATTAAATATTTTAACATAGTAATAAGTGGTATACCACAAAAAGAAGAAATATTATCAAGACTAAATTACTATTATAAAAAAGAATACATAATAGATAATAAAAAGATAGTAAGCAATAAACTTACTAATAAAAAGAGAATTGATAAATATTTAAAAGATGATAATTATAAATATTTTACAAATAAAGATTATGTATTATTAGGCAGCAATATATATCATCATAACATTAAAAGTTATAAAAGATTTATAAAAATGTTGAAAAGTAATTATATATTTAAAAATAAAGATATTGAATTTATAGATAAATATATAGTAATACCTTATTTATACAATTCATTAAATGAAGAAGAAATAGCGAAAAATAATTTAGAAGAAACAATAATTAAATATTTTGAATTTAAAAAAGATAAATTGAAGAACAAGATGTTAGAAGAAGTAACAAAGATAAGAGATGAATTTCCTTTATGGGAATATAGAGGTTATTCAAAAAAAGAGGTTAAAAATGGGTAATAATAGTGGAAAAATATCAATTGGTTTATTAATAATTTTAGGAATATTTACAATAGGTTATTTTTTAATAGTCAATAAATTTTCCTATAATTTTGATGTTAATTTTGAAGAAGATCTATACGAATTAAAGATTGCAGCAATTGAGAAACAATCAGAAATATATGCCAAAGGACACAGTGAACTATTTAGTGAAAGCAGCGATGTATATTTAACAGTAGAAGAATTAGCAGCAGAAAATGTAATTATAAGTGATAATGATGGAAATGTATTAGATCCAAGAGATAGTGAAAAGACATTAAATGAATTAAAGGTAAAAATAACCAATAAAGATGATGAAATAACAGCTAAAGTATTGGTGTAATATGGCTATAACAAAAACTGATTTTATAAATTATACTAGATGTAGAAGATATGCTAGTTTAGAAGAAATAAAAAAAGAAAAATTAGATGCTGACATAACATATAAAGATTATAAAAAAGCTGAAGAAAAAGAACATTTAATAGAAATTTTAGGATCTATTTTTGAAGATGATACATATGAAGTTGATTTAACAAATAAAGAAAACAAACAGTTAGAAGCGATGTTACCATTCTATAAATTAGTAGAAATAGAAGCGGGAAAAATAGTGGAAAAATATTTTCTGGGGAAAAGTATATACGCTGAGAAAACTCAAGATCAAGAATGTTTTGAATTTAATAAAAATGGAATTAAATATATATGTTATGTTGATATATACAATGAATTAGATGAAGTTATAAATATAATTGAAGTAAAAGCAACAACAAGTAATAAATATCTTAAATTAGAAGCAGGGCACAAAAAGAAAGAGAAATATTCAATTTTTCATTTTGATAAAAATACTAATTGTTATTATTTAAAGGATGAAATAAGTAATTATCCATTAGAAGAAGAAATGCCTATGGATTTATTTATAAAGCAAAAAAACAAATTATTTGATCGATACAGTAATGTAGGTAATTATGTATTTGACTTAGCAATACAAAGATATTTTTTAGAGGGAGAATATAAAGAAACTCACAATGAAGATAAATTAAAAAATATACATTATTATCTTGCAGTGTTGAATCACAATTATATTTTTGATGGAACTTATCAAGATAAAACACCGATATACAATAAAGATAATAATGGAAATGAACTTATTGTTTTTTTTGACATGACTAAAGTAACGGAAGAATATCAATCAATAATTAAACAAACTGAAGCAAATTTAGAAAATTATTTATTTAATTTAGATGCTAGTCCATGTCCTTTAGGGATTGGTTGTGAGAGAAAAAAAATTAAAGAATGTAAATATTTTATTCCTGTCTGTGGCAAAATGATTCCAGAGAAAAATTCAAGTTTAAGTTACATGAACAATGGATTTGGATTTAAAACCTTAAATGGTG
This sequence comes from uncultured Bacilli bacterium, assembly GCA_944331865.1. Lineage (GTDB taxonomy): Bacteria > Bacillota_I > Bacilli_A > RF39 > UBA660 > Onthocola_B. Next base: position 26,694 of record CALVIZ010000005.1, read on the forward strand.
ATCGTTTAAAAGGGTTAGAATTAATAAATGCTGGATACTTAAATATGTTAGATATACCAGAAGAATGGATAATTAGTAAAAAACATGAAATTCAAAGGAATGCTTTAAGTTTTAATAAACCATATATAGATACAGAAAAAATACGAGCAGGAATTAATGCATTAGAATATCCAATATATCATTTAGATTTTGAAACAATGCCTTGTCCAGTGCCACGTTTTAGGGGAGAAAAGCCATATATGCAATCTCCATTTGAATTTAGTTTACATATAGAAAGAGCACCTGGAGTATGTGATAAAGAAAAAGATAATTACATTTTTTTAGCTAAAACCTTTGATAATGATGAAAGAGAAGAATTAGTAAAAGCATTAGTTAAATATATAGACCCTAATAAAGGAACATTATTTGCTCAAAATGTTTCTTTTGAAAAGGGCAGAATTAAAGAATTAGCTCAAATATTTCCAGAATATAAAGAACAACTAATGAAAATGTATAATCGTGGTTTTGATTTATTATGGTTAGTAAATACTAAAACTGAATTATATGAAGATTTAGGTTTTGATGAAGAAAGAGCAACATTGCCAAATTATTATCATAAAGATTTAAGTGGTTCATACTCTATTAAAAAAACTTTACCGGTATTTAGTGATTTATCATATAAATATTTGACAGTCAAAAATGGTACTGAAGCAATAGTAGCATATGCTAATTATAATAAAATGACTAAAGAAGAATATAATCTTTACTATGAAGCTTTAAAAATATACTGTCAACAAGACACATGGGCAATGGTTGTAATATTAAATGAATTACGTAAACTATGTAAAATAGATGTAAAATCTTAATTAATTTGTTGAAAATATAAAATAATACAGATAATATAATAATAAGAGGAGTGAGAATATGTTATATCCATCAATTGATAAGTTACTTACTATTGTAGATTCTAAATATAAATTAGTTCATGTAATATCTATAAGAAGTAAGCAAATGTTAGAAAACAATCATTATCAAATGAAAGAAAATGAATATAAAAACAAAAGAGAACTAGGAAGAGCTTTAGAAGAAGTAGAAGCTGGTTTAATAAAAATTGTTGAAGAACGTTAAAAAATTCTTGATTATTTTACCCATATATGGTAAGATATTCTTGTTCTGGGGAATTAGCTCAGCTGGCTAGAGCACCACGCTTGCACCGTGGGGGTCGCGGGTTCGAATCCCACATTCTCCACCATAAAGTAATTAAAATCCATATTTATGGATTTTTTTAATTTTTATTAATATAAAGTAAACTAAAATTCTTTAAAATTAAATTAATATTTGTTATAATTTTAATTAGTGGTAATTATGAATCAAGAAAAAATAGGAAAATTTATATATGATTTACGAAGAAAATATAATTTAACTCAAAAACAATTAGCAGATAAATTATCTGTTACAGCTCAAGCAGTATCTAAATGGGAAAATGGTCGTGGAGTACCAGATATAGAAATATTAAAAAAATTAAGTGAAGAATTTAATGTTAGTATTACAGAACTAATTGAAGGTGAAGAAAGTAATAATAAAAAGAAATTTACAATTTACATAGGTATAGCACTAATAATATTAACTATAGCATCAACTGCATTTGGTTTATATGTATCAAAAGATCAAGATTCATTTGATTTTTCCAGTTTAACATGTGCTAATGATTCATTTAACATTGAAGGCGTAATTGCTTATAACAATACCAAAAAATCTATATATATTTCAGATATTGAATATTGTGGAGAAGATGAACCAAAATTTATTGCAGTAGAATGTATTTTATATGAAAAACATCAAGATGATGAATCAATAGTAGCAAAATATGGAAGTATAAACAAAAAAAATAAAGAAAGTTATAATATATCTAATTACTTAAAAGAAATACGATTTAATATTAATAATTTTAGTTTTAATAATTATTCATGTACTTGTGATAGTGATGTTTGCAATAATATGTATATTAAAATTAATGGTTTAACAATTAATAATGAAATTATAACTTATGATATACCTATAGTAGTTTTACCAGATTGTAAGTAGGTAAACGAAAAGTTTAGTGAAATAAACTTAAGGTTTATTGACAATATTGCTTATTTAATGATACTCTTTTTACATGGAGGGAAAGTATATGAAAGATAAAGGATTAATTGTTGGCCTTGTTGCTATAATCATAATTTTAATCGGAGTAGTAGTTTTCTTACTTGTTCGTGATAATAATGAAGAAAATGTAGAAGCAACTCCAACTGATGCTGAAAAGTTTGCTGAAGAATATCCAAGCATGCCTGATGATAATGTTTTCAAATATGCAAGTTTTGATGAAATCATTGATGTTTTAGATGGTGGTAGTGGTATAGTTTATCTAGGATTTCCAGAATGTCAATGGTGTGAAGCTTATGTTCCACATTTAAATGATGTAGCAAAAAGTGTTGGAGTAAGTGAAATACTTTATTATAATATTAGAGAAGACAGAAGCGAAAATAATGAAAAGTATCAAAAAATAGTAGAATTACTTGACGGTTATCTACAAAATGATGAAGAAGGAAATCCACGAATATATGTTCCGGCAGTAATTTTTATTAATAATGGTAAAATTGTAGGTTTTGATGATGAAACTTCACTTGATACTGGGGGATTTTCAACTCCTGCAGATTATTGGACTGAAGATGAAGTTAGTGATTTATTATCTCGTTTAACAAGTTACATGCAAAGTTGCACAGTTTGTACAGATTGTAAAAGTTAGTGCTTGAAATTAAACTTAAGCATATGTTATAATACAAGCAATCAGTGATTGATGGAATTTACGACTCCAAAGCTGAAACGAATTAAACCGCGTTAAGGTAATTAAGAAAAATAAAAGGATGGTACCGTGCTATATGCACTCCTTGGGTATTATCTTTTTTTATTTTAAGAAAGAAGGGAATTTTATGACAGTATTTGAAGATTTAAAATGGCGAGGACTAATCAATGATATAACAAGTCCGGATGTAGAAGAAGTCATTAACAAAGGAGGCTTAAAATTTTATATTGGAGTAGATCCAACTGGAGATAGTTTACATATAGGGCATTACTGTACAGTTATTGCAACATCTAAAAGATTACTAGAAGCAGGACATACGCCAATAATTATTGCTGGTGGTGGAACTGGTTTAATAGGAGATCCAAAACCAAATGTAGAAAGGCCAATGATAAGCAAAGAAGCAGTAGCTCATAATATAGAATGTATTAAAAATCAAGTTAGTACAATTCTTGGAAGTGATGTTGAAATTGTTAATAATGCAGATTGGCTATGCAACATGCAAGCTATCGATTACTTAAGAGATTATGGTAAATATTTTAATATTAATTATATGCTTGCTAAAGATACTGTAAAAAGAAGACTTGATATAGGAATTACTTATACAGAATTTTCTTATATGATACTTCAATCAATTGACTTTTTAAAACTTTATGAAGAACACGATGTAACAATGCAAATTGGTGGTCAAGATCAATGGGGAAATATCACTTCAGGTCTTGAATTAATTCGTAAAATGCACGGTGCAGATGTTAAATGTTATGGCTTTACAGTACCTCTTATTACACGTGCTGATGGTACTAAATTTGGTAAAAGTGAATCTGGTGAAGCATTATGGTTAGATATTAATAAAACATCAAGTTATGAATTATATCAATACTTTATTAATACTGAAGATGAAAAAGTAATTGAATACTTAAAAAAATTAACATTCTTAAGTAAAGAAGAAATTGAAGAATTAGAAAAAGAATTAAAGATGCATCCAGAAGAAAGAAAAGCTCAAAAAGCTTTAGCAAAAGAAATGATTACATTCTTACATGGCGAAGATGAATACAAAAAAGCTCTAAATATTAGTGAATCATTATTTTCTGATAAAATATGGAATTTATCAAGTGAAGAAATAATTTCTTCAATTAAAGATGTTCCAACATTTGAAGTAGAAGAAAATACAAGTTTAATTGATTTACTTGTAAATAACAAAATAGTAAGTAGCAAAAGAGAAGCCAGAGAAATGATTAGTGGTAATGCTATAAGTATTAATGGTAAAAAAGAAAATAACTTAGAAAAAGTAATAACTAAAAGTGATGCAATTGATGAAAAAATATTACTAATAAAGAAGGGTAAGAAAAATTACTTTTTAGGACTAATAAATTAATTATATATAATATTTAATTTATAAAAAAATGGAGACTTTAAATGAAAATTGAAACTAGAGAAGAATTAGATAACTTACTTAAATATTGTAAAGTAATTCCGTATTCGTTACCTCAAGATGGAGGAAAATTTTATAAAATTAAAAACCAATCTTTTATTTATCCTGATGGAAAAATACAAACTAGAGAATACATTGATAAAAAAAGAGCTAGTGTTGTTGTACCAATAACTGAAGAAGGAAGATTTGTTTTTGTAGTACAACCTATAGGTCTAGCAGAAGAAGGGTCTTTAATTGAATTCCCTGCTGGGTACTTTGAATTTGATGAAAATGGAATGCAAGCGGGTATTAGAGAACTTGCTGAAGAAACTGGATATGTTGCAGAGGAAGTGGTTTACTTAGGAAATCATTATCAAGATCCTGGAAGTATAAAAGCAAAGGTAGACGTTTATTTAGCTATGAATTGCAAAAAAAATATAACTCAACATTTAGATGACGGAGAATTTATTAAATATGTAGAACTTTCTTATGATTTAATACTAAATTTATTAGATGATAATATTTTAATGGATGGAAATACATATATTGCTTTTTCTAAAGCTGAAAGATATTTGCAAAGAAAATATGATTTGAATCAAGAATTTAGTCAAAGAATAAAATGAATTTAATAAATATTTAATATAGTATAAGAAAATGGATTATATATTATAGGCGATTAAACTAAACAAATAAAACTCTTTTCATAAAATAATTATGAAAGGAGTTTTCTTTATGAATCCAAGATACAATAATTTTAATAATATGCCTAAAAATGATCGTTTTGTATTTCCTTTTTTAACTGGAGCATTAGTAGGTGGAGCAGCAGTAGGATTAACAAGACCTAGACCAATTTATAATGTAGCTCCATATCCACCAGGACCACCAGTTCCACCACCACCTAGACCACCATATCAAGTGCCATATTATAGTACTTCATACAATTACAATACATTTGGTCCATATTAAAAGACATTTTTTTTAACCATGTTTAAAATAATGCCCAAAAATGCAAAATAAATAATTATAGTAGAGCCACCATAGGATAAAAATGGTAAAGGAATACCAATGATAGGAAGTAATCCTAAATTCATACCAATATTAATAAATTGTTGGAAGAAAAAAATACTAATAAAACTAATTAAAACTAGTTTTATTTTTTTATTTTTAATTACAAAATATTTATTTAACAAATATAAATCTATTAGTAAATAACAAAATAATACTAATAAACCAGAAATAATTCCAAAATTACCGATATTAAAAGCAAAAATAAAATCAGTTGGAGCTTCAGGTATATATAAAGAAACTTTATTTAAGCCACTTCCAAACAAAGTAGCAGAACCCATAACAACTAAAGCATTTTCTAATTGATAACTAGATTCAGTTTTAAAAGTAATTAATCTTTCAACTCGATAAAAAAAACTAGTTCCAATTAAATTTATTAATAAATCTCTTTTATATAAATATAGTAAAATAAAGCCAATAAATAAACTTAAGATAATAAAAGCTAAAACTAAAAACCAAACCCTTTTTATAGGAGCAACGATTAAAACAGCTAAAGCAATTAAAAAATAAAAGATTATAGCCCCAGTATCAGGCTCTAAAAAAACAAGAATAGAGGGAATCAAAGTAATAATTAACACTTTTAAAATCAACATAAAATTAGCTTTATTTTTAGCAACAACATCACTTAAATATAAAGCCAAAGTTAATTTAGTTAATTCACTAGGTTGGAAAGAAAAAAAGCCAAAATCAAACCAAGCATTAGACCCATTAATATTTTTTCCTAAAAACAAAACTAAAACTAACAAAATGACTGAAAAAAGATAATAATAAAAAGAATATTTTAATAAAATAGTAATATTTAATTTTTTAATAATAAAAATAATCATTAAACCAATTATAAAAAAAATAATTTGTTTTAATAAATTATACTGATATAAATCACTTAAAATACGGGCATTTTGCATATTAAGTAAACTAATACCCATTATTAAAAAAAGAGGAATAAATAATAAATAATTACTATTAATAACTTTTTTCATATTTATATTATGTGTTTTTTTAAAAAATTTATCATAAAATATATTGAGGTGGAATTAATGGAAAAACCCAAAGTCTTTGCTAATCCTATAAATAAGAAAATAAACAATGTTCAAGATTTATTTCGAAGCAGTCAAGATGAAAAACTAAACCCATTAGATGTTAACAAAAAAATAAATGAAATATTCGCATCAAGCAATCATGTTTACAAAAGTAGGGTAAAAATAACATTAAAAGATAAAACAATAACAACAGACTTAATAGGAAAAACCAACTTAAATTTATTAACTTTAGATGGTGGCTTAATTAAAATAACTGATATATTAGATATTGAAAGAATATAAAAAAAGTATATCTATAAAATTTCTTCGATATACTTTTTTAATTGTTTAGCATTTTTTCCAAAAATAATTTTTAATTGATTATCAATTTCTACTATTCCTTTAGCACCTAATTTTTGAATACCTTCCTTATTAGCTTTTGAAACATCTTTTAAAATTACTTTAAATCTCGACATATTACATTCAGCATTAACAATATTATCTTTTCCCCCAAGATAATTAATTAATTTATTAGCTTCAATATTAAAATTCTTTTTAGATAATTTTACAATAACTAAAGAAATAATAATTAAAACAATAGCAATAATACTATATTGAATAAAAATATTCATTTCATCACCACTTTAATTATACTACAATTTTAAGAAATTTAATAGTTAAATTAATTAGCTTGATTTACTTCCATAATTACAGGAAGAATAATAGGTTTTCGGCCAGTTAAATTATTTATAAAAGGAAGTAATTCTAAAATAATTTGATTTTTTAAATCGGTATAGGTATAAGGACCTTTATTTAAGAAATTATTAACAATTTCAGCAATTTTCTTTTCTATTTTTTGCATTAATTCTTGATTTTCATTAACTAAAACAAAACCTCTCGCAGTAACATTAGGCTTAAGCAATAATTTTCTAGTTAAAGTATTTATATTTAAAATAGTAATTAAAATACCATCCTGACTCATAAGTTTACGATCTTTAATAACAATACTACCAATATCCCCAACTCGTGAACCATCAACATAAACATCTCCAGCCTGAACAGTGCCATTTTTTTGAACAGTACCATTTAAAAGTTCAACAACATCACCATTTGAACAAATAAAGGTATTTTCAGGTTTTACACCACACAATACACCAATTTCTGTATGTCTTTTAAGCATTCTATATTCCCCATGCATTGGCATAAAATATTTTGGTTTAATAATTCTTAACATCCATTTTAACTCTTCTTCTTTAGCGTGACCGGAAGTATGAATATCAGAAAAATCAGAATTAGTAAAGACCTTAACACCTTTTAAATAAAGTTTATTGATAATTTTATTTATACTTTCGGCATTACCTGGGATAGGGCTAGAAGAAAAGATTACTAAATCATCTCCCAGTAATGAAATTTGTTTATGTTGACCATTAGCAATTCTAGATAAAGCTGCAAGGGGTTCCCCTTGAGAGCCGGTACATAAAATACATATTTCATTTCGCTTTAAACTTTTAGCATCATTAGCATCAATAAACATACTTTTATCATTTATAAGACCATTATTTAATGCTAGCTCAATACTATTTTCCATACTTCGCCCAAAGATAATAATTTTACGATTATATTTTTTACAAGTTTCAACGATATGTTTAATTCGATAAATATTAGAAGCAAAGGTAGCAATGATAACTCTACCATAATGTTTACTAATCATATCATTTAAAGTACCATCAACAGCACTTTCACTTTTAGAATATCCACTAGATAAAGCATTAGTTGAATCACTTAAAAGTAAAGTTACGCCATCAAAACCTGCTTTTGCCATTTTATGAATATCAGCTATAGGTCCAACGGGAGTCAAATCAAATTTAAAATCTCCTGTTTCAAAGATATTACCATTAGGAGTTTTAATTAACATAGCAAAAGAATCGGGGATAGAATGGGTAGTATTAATAAAAGATATATCAAAATATTTTGTTTTAACTTCCAATTCTGGAGTTATAATTTCATAATTTTCATATTTAATATTTCTTTCAATTAATTTTTTTTCTATCAAATCTTTAGCAATTTTAGGAGTATAAATTTTAGGTATATCTATTGCTTGTAGTAAAAAAGGTATACCACCGATATGATCTTCATGACCATGAGTAATAAATAATCCTTTAATTTTATTAATATTTTTCTTTAAATAAGTAATATCTTGAATAACATAATCAACACCTAATAAATTATCTTCTGGAAACATAACTCCTGCATCAATAATAAGTAATTCATCATTATGTTCTACAACATACATATTTTTTCCAACTTCACCTAAACCTCCAAGAGCAATAACTCTAGTGGGTATATTATTCTTTTCCATTAAAAAAATTCCTTCTTTCTTTTTGTTTATAAAGTATTTCTAACTGAATTAATTATAGCAAAAAAAATACAGATAGTCAAATAGAATAAATTATGATAAAATAAGCGTGGAGGTTAATATGGGATTATTTAACAAAATTAAAGAAGTATTTAAAACGAAAGAAAAAGAAGAAAATACCAGTATTGAAATAGAAAAATATGATACAGGATTAGAAAAAACAAGAAAAGAATTTGTATCTAAATTAAATTTATTAGGAATAAAATACACCAAAGTAAATGAAGAATATTTTGAAGAATTAGAAAATCTACTTATAATGGCTGATATAGGTGTAAAAACAGTAATGGATTTTATAGATAGACTAAAAAAGAGAGTTAAAAGTGAAAACATAACAGATACAAAATATTTAGGAGAAGTAATAGTAGATGAATTATTTATAATATATGTTAATAATGAAACGATTACTGATAAAATAAACATAAATGAATCTGGTCCAACGGTTATTTTAATGGTAGGAGTAAATGGAGTTGGAAAAACAACAACGATTGCCAAACTAGCCTACAAGTATAAAAAAGAAGGCAAAAATGTAATGATGATTGCTGGAGATACTTTTCGTGCTGGAGCAGTTGAACAATTAAATATATGGGCTAATAGGACAGATTGCTTATTTTACGGTCAAGAAAATATTGATCCAGCAGGAGTCATATTTGATGGATTAGATAAAGCAATTGAAGAAAATGTTGATATAGTATTAATAGATACAGCTGGAAGACTTCACAACAAAGTAAACTTAATGAAAGAATTAGAAAAGATAAATAAAGTAATTGGCACTAAAATACCTAATGCCCCACATGAAACGCTACTTGTAATTGATGCAACAACAGGTCAAAATGGCATTATGCAAGCACAAGCTTTCAAAGAAATAACTAATATAACAGGTATAGTTTTAACAAAACTTGATGGTACAGCCAAAGGTGGAATAGTATTAGCAATAAAAGAAGAGGTTAACTTACCAGTTAAGTTTGTTGGCTTAGGTGAAAAGATGGAAGATTTAATAACTTTTGATATTGAAAATTATATTTATGGGTTATTTAAGGATATGATGTAATGGAAGAATTTATTTACTATGGTTTATTATTTGATATATATAAAAAATTATTAAATAATAAATCTCAAGAATTTTTTAGATTATATTACGAAGAAAACTTAACAATGCAAGAGATAGCAGATAATTTTAATGTGTCAAAAAGTTATGTTGGCAGCGTGATAAAAAAAACTGAAAAGAAACTTGATGAATTAGAAGCTAGTTTAAAAATTTATGAACATCGTCATTTTCTTGCAGATTTAACAAAATTAAATGATATAGAAAAAATTAAACAAGGTATAAATAAAATCTTAGATTAAGAGATATTAATTATACCTTTTTTTATGCTATAATTGTTATAAGGAGTGATAGTTTGAAAAAGAGAATTTTAATAATTGGGGGAATAGTAGTTATATTTATTGGTATAGTTATAGCTTCTATATTAAATGACAAATATCTTGTAAAAGAAAGCCAAATAACAATAGATGAAGATATTACAATGGAAATTAATAAAGATACATTAACTAATATTAGTGCTACAATTATGATTACTGATACAAGCGAAAAGGAAAATACTTTCAATGATAATTTTTTGATAGAAAAATATGAAGAAGGCAAATGGTGGGTAATCAAAAAATCAAACAAAAATATAACAACCACATTACCGGCTTATACTGTTGGAGAGGATAACACATTAACTATGGATTTAAACTGGTTAGATGAATATGGCACTTTAGATTCTGGAAAATATCGTATTGCAAAAGAAATATCAAATGGAAAATATGTAACAGCAGAATTCACAATTACAGCAGAAAATTATTTTTATACTCAAGATGAACTTTTAAAAATAATTGATGATACAAATAACTTAGTAATTTGCAATTATAAAGAAAACAATAATACAGTATGTGAAGATAAAATAAACACAATTAATGTTGAAGATACGATTAAAGATTTTATCAACATTATAAAAAAATCGACAATAGTAGTTGATACAGGAGTAGAAACAAACGAAAAAACTGAAAAAGAAAATAATGAGTATACTTATCAATTCTTTTTATTAAATGAAGATAAAACATTAGTAGTAATAGATTACAATCAAAAATATTTACTTCTTAAAAAGGGATCTTCTAAATATAAATTACAACCAGCTAGTGAAAAATATGAATTTATAAATAATTTAATAAAAAAAGCCTAACGGCTTATTTTTGTTTTATAATATCTTTCCCTCTAGCAAACATTTTAAAGTTTCTTAAAATATAATCAAATAAATTAGCCTTTAAAATATCCTTATTAACAGTAACATCAACTTCATCGACAATATTACCTTCATTATCTATAATTTCAGCACTTCCTACAATAGCACCTTTTTTAACAGGAGCTTTAATAGTATCCACTTTTAAAATAAATTCATATTTACTAATATCATCGGTATTTTTAAGAAGTTCGGTAGCATCATTTAATAAAACGATATCAGCATAGTTTTCTTTTCCACCTTCGACTCTAACTTTACCTAAAATTTCATCATTAGTTTTAATAATATTAACTTTAAAGGTATTAAAACCATAATTAAGCATTTTTACAGTATCACTACTTCTATTTTCTGTTGAATCTTCGCCCATAACAACAGATATCAAACGAAAATTATCTTTTTTAGCAGTAGCAGTTAAACAATATCCGGCATTTTCGGTAAAACCTGTTTTTAAACCATCGACTCCATTATAAAAACGCACTAATTTATTAGTATTAACTAACCAAGTTTTAGTACCATCATTTTTTTCTAAATATTCTTCATAAATACTAGTATATTCTAAAATTCTTTCATGTTTTAATAATTCTCGAGCAATAATAGACATATCTCTAGCAGTAGAATAGTGATTTTCAGTATCTAGGCCATGAGCATTTACAAAGTTTGTATTAGTAGCTCCAATTTCTTTAAATCTTTTATTCATAGCATCTACAAATTCACTTTGAGAGCCGGCGATTTTTTCAGCAAGTGCCACAACAGCATCATTGCCAGAAGCAATAGCAACCCCTTTTAATAAATCATGGACTTTATAGACTTCTCCAGCTTCTAGAAAGACTTGAGAACCACCCATAGATGCAGCTTCTTCTGAAATAGTAACTTCATCATCTAAAGAAATTTTACCACTATCTATTGCTTCCATAATTAAAAGCATACTACCAAGTTTAGTCATTGATGCTGGAGCAAGTCGTTCATCAGCATTTTTTTCAAATAAAACTTTTCCAGTAGCATTATCAACTAATATAGCACTTTTAGCAGTTGGAGCATAATCTTCTTTAGCATTAACATTTAAAATAAAAAGACTAAAAATTAACAAAATTAAATAAATTTTTTTCATATAAACCCCTTAATAATAATTATGAATATAATAAATAATTATTCCAGAGTAATTGCTTAAATAACAAAAATGTTATATAATTTTCAATAAGAAAGAGATAACTATTTCGACTATAATTTTTTTTAAAAGCGAATAAAAATATAAGGAGGTTTTATGGATTCAGTCACTTTATTACCTGCAGATAGATATGTTATATACAACAAAACTATTTTAACTGATTTTGATCGTAAAGTTTTAACAACATTTTATGAACCAATTGTTGGCCATTTAGCCATTAGCTTATATTTAGTTTTATGGAATGATTTAGATGAATTTAAGCAAATATCTAGAGAACTTAATCATCACCATTTAATGAGTATTTTAAAATGTCCATTAAACACTTTAAAAGAAGCCAGAGAATCTTTAGAAGCAATAGGATTAGTAAAAACTTATTATAAGGGTGGGGATATTAATAATTATATATATGAATTATATTCACCATTAAGTCCAATAGAATTTTTTAATCATCCGATATTAAATATAGTTTTATACAACAATATTGGAGCAAGTGAATATGATTATTTAAAGAAAGTATATCAAAAATTAAAAATAGATACTAAAGATTATTTAGAAATAACCAAAAATATAAATGAAGTATACACAAGTTGTTCTGATTTACCATACTTTGAAAGTATAGAAAGAAGCATAGGAAATATTAATTGTACAGATCAAGTAGATTTTGATTTAATAGCCTCATCAATACCAAAGGGAATAATAAATGAAAAAGCATTTAATAAAAAGACCAAAGAATTAATTAATGAACTAGCATTTTTATATAATATAGACACACTAAAAATGATTGAATTAATAAGAAGTGTTTTAAATGAATTTGGAATGATAGATAAAAACAATTTACGTCTTGCAGCAAGGAAAATATATCAATTTAACAACAACGCATTACCAACACTAATATATCGAAGTCAGCCAGAATATTTAAAATCTCCAGCTGGAGACAATTCAATGCGTGGAAAAATTATTCAAATGTTTGAAAATATAAATCCAGTAGATTTTTTAAGAAAAAAATACAAAGGAGTAAAACCTACAAGTAGAGATATTAAAATTATAGAAACATTAGTAATAGATTTACAAATGACACCAGCAGTAGTAAATGTATTACTTGATTATGTCCTTAGAAAAAACAACAATAGATTATCTCAAGCATATATTGAAACTATTGCAGGTCAGTGGAAAAGGGCAGGGTTAAAAACTGCTGCTGAAGCGATGGATTTTGCTGAAAAAGAAAATAAACGCATGAGCAAAAAAATAGCAGTAGAGCCAAAATCTGATAAAGAGCCAGTATGGTTTAACACTATAAATGAAAAAGAAGAGTTAACTAGTGAAGAACAAAAAGAATTAGAAACTTTATTTGAGGAGTTTAAATAATGGAAAAGATGAAATTAACATTAAGTGAAAAAGTAGAAAGAGAATTAGAAAAAGATTTGCAAGATTCATTAAAAAATCCAGAATTTTGCAAACTTATAAAAAGAATAAAAATAAAAAAGGATGATGCTAAAAAATATAATTCTATTTTATTAGATACAGTAGAAGAATTACACAATTGTAGTGAATGTAAAGGCTTATTTATGTGTAAAAACAAAGTAAAAGGCTATGTAAATTATCCAAATTTAGAAAATGGATCATTAAAATTTATATATATGCCATGCAAATATCAAAAAGAATTAATAAAACAAGTTGAAGAAAAAGCCAGTGACTTAAACGAATTAAAAACTGCTCGAATGAAAGATATTGATTTAAGTGATAAAAAAAGATTAAAAGCCATCAAATGGATAAAAGATTTTTATGATAGATACGAAAAGATAAATAGTTTAAAAGGATTATATTTACACGGATCATTTGGCAGTGGGAAAACATATTTACTAGCATGTTTACTAAATGAATTAAGTATTAAGAAAAATGCTAATATAGAAATAGTTTATTTTCCGGAATTATTAAGGAATATGAAAGAAGATTTTAGTTTAGTAGAAGATAAATTAAATTATTTAGAAAACGTAGACATTTTATTAATTGATGATATTGGAGCTGAGAGTGTAACAGTATGGGGAAGAGATGAAATATTAGGAACAATTTTACAATATCGAATGAACCATAAATTAACAACTTTTTTTACATCTAACTTAACCATTGAAGAATTAGAGCATCATTTATCAATTGCAAAGGGCAGTGAAGATAAAGTTAAAGCAAGAAGAATTATTGAAAGAATAAAACAATTAACGGAAGATATAGAAATAGTAAGTGAAAATAGAAGAAAATAACTTTAACATTTTAACAATTTATGTTATAGTTAAATAGAGGGTGTGATATTATGCAAGAACCATTGTTAAAAGATGAAGAAGAAAAATTAGTAGTTACGCCGAACAATAAATTAACATTACTTAAAAAGAAAGGTAAAAAAATAAATTGGAACAAAGACACAATAATAACTATTATTTTAGCATTAGTTATTCTTTGGTTTTTTGGAAAAAATGTAGTTCATCCTTATTACATGGGCTTTAAATATTATAATTTAAGGTTTGAAAAAGAAGAAATAGAAGAAGTAATAGAAAAAGAAGATGAAGAACAAGAGATATCTAATAATTCAGCCATTCTTTTAAATACATATAATCAAATAAATGTTGATAATTGTTTAAATTCTGTATATCTATTAAATAGATTATATGGAAACACATTAGTTAATAATTTAAGTAATGATGAACAAATGCAATTAATATTAAATTATTATAATGTTTTAAATCAAGATACTTTTACAATTACATTAGTAGAGTTAAAAGAATTATCTATTAAATTATTTAATAATGAAAACATAGATATATATTTAATAGATAAAACATATGATAATTATCAAGTTACATATGATTCAGTTAATGAATTATTTAATGTAAGTATTATAAGCCCTAATACATGTAGCAATGATTTTTTAATAAGAAAAATAGATCATGCTACAACTAAGGGTGATGAATTATATATTTATGAAAAATTTGGCTATTTTAAATTAGTAGAGAACAATAATTATGAGATATATGGAGATTCATTATTAATTAATTTAATTGGTAATTATCTAGATACTGATGGTACTAAAAATTATTTAGAAACCAGCAATTTAAAAACTTACAAATGGACATTTAAAAAGGGCAATAATGATAACTATTATTTTGTATCAATTACCCCAGAATAATATTAGTAATTTGTCTAAACAATAAATTAATATTATTATCTAAATAGATTATTTTACGAGTATAATCTATTTTTTTTATTAAACTTTTAGTTTTTAACAAATAACCATTTTTATAATAAGTAATAATAATTTTATTTTGAGTATAATAAGCATTAATAATATTATTTTCGATTTCTCCGATTTCATCATCTGATAATATAGGCATTTTTATTTTACTTTTTTCATCCAGTAAATTATTAACAATAATTCTTCCATTCATTAAGGAATTAAAAGGCATCCATTTAATCATTCCTCTATCTTTATTCATGATGACCACCAATTTTAGTATTTCTTTCAATAGCAGTAGAATCCGGAAGTAAATTAGAAGCAGTAATTAAGCTATTTTTTCCAAATTTACTTTTTATTTCATCAACAGCATTATTAATTTTTTCTGCATTTTTTATATTATCAACATTTTCAAAAAGATTTAATTGGACACCTTTTTTAGAAACAATACCTCCACAAGAAATACTAACTTTTCTAATGGGTAAAAATTCATAATATCGATCAAATAACATAATACAATAATTAAAAATATCTTTATTGCTATCAGTTGGAGCATCGAGTTTTAAGGTATGATAAAAACCACCGCCGATATCTTTAGAATAACTAATTCCCAAACCAATAATAGTAGTTTGTTTATTATTTAATCTAAGCCGAGCACATAACTGATCAATCATTTCTCTTATAATTATTTTAATATTATTTTCATTATAATCTTTAAATAAAACTTGAGAATGACTATAACTTTTATCTTTAGCTTGGATTTTAAAATCACTAATACGACTTAAATCGATACCATTAGCATGATTCCAAAGCTCTAAACCCATTACGCCAAATTTATCTTTTAATTTATTAGGATCATATTTTGCTAAATCACCGATGGTATAAATATTTAAAATATTTAAATTTTTTTCCATTCGTGAGCCAATTCCCCACATTTTAGAAAGGGGAGTAATACTCCATAGTTTAGTAGGAACATCTTCATAAGTCCATTTAGCAATACCATTTTTAAATTTTTTTGCTTCTGTGTCCATAGCAACTTTAGCTAATAACAAATTTGGTCCAATACCACAAGTAGCAGTAAGACCGGTTTTTTCATAAACAACTTTTAATATTTCTTCTGCCAGTTCATAGTCGGTTTTTTTATATAACTTTAAGTAATCGGTAACATCCAAAAAACATTCATCAATAGAATAAACATGCAAGTCTTCTGAAGCCACATAATCTAAATATATTCCAACAACTTCTTTGCTTTTTTCAATATAAAGGTTCATCCTTGGAGGAACAATAGTATACTTTATGTTACTAGGAATATCATAAAGTCTAGTTCTAGAAGCAACCCCTTTTTCTTTTAAAAAAGGAGTAATTGCTAAAGTAATAGCACCATTACCTTGTTTTTTATTGGCAACAACCAAAGGAACTTTAAAAGGATCAAGACCTCTTTCCACACATTCACATGAGGCAAAAAAACTTTTTAAATCAATACACATAATATTTCTACTAGAATACATATTTTCCATATTTTACCTCCGAACATTTGTTTGTTAATTACATTATAATACAAAATCTATAGCATAGCAATTCCTATTTTTGGTAATTTTTTATTAATTTTAAAATATCTTTATCACTAATATCTAAAACTTTAATTAATTTAATAATCGTTTCAAATTTTGCATTTTTATAACTACCATTTTCTATTCTAAATAAATTTCGCCATGAAATATTACAAGCTTCTGCTACTTGCTCTAATGTTAAACCTTTATTTTTTCTATATTCTTTAAACATAATTACCTCCATGACAATTATGTCATTGTACAATTATTTTGTGTATGTCATAAAAGTCAGTACACAATTGACAAAAATGGCATAAAATGATATATTTATTATGACAATAATGTCATAATAAGATGGAGAGTAGTATGAAAAAGAAGTATGTAGTGTTTAGTATTCTATTAATAGTATCGGTATTAATTTATATTTGTATACCTAAAATAAAAAAAGAAGAAGAAAGTAATAAAACAAAACCAAATGTAAATACAAATGGATTTTTAACTTTAATGTTAGAACAAGATGATGGAACTTATAAAAAAACTTCTGCTAGCACATGGCCGGGGGATGGTTATGCTTTTAATAATGAACTTTCTGGTTGTGAAAGAGGTGGAGAATTAGTATATGATAGAGAGATAAATATAGTAAAACTAATAAGTAGTGGATCAGATAAATGTTATGTATATTTTGATAAATATAATGTAGCAAAAATAACTAATGTAACAAATACTAAAACAACAAATAGTGTAACATTAACAGTAACAACAGAGGCAGGAGAAAATCCGATAGATAAATATTACTTTAGTAAAGATGATGGAAATAGTTATCAAGAAAGCGCATCACAAACATATACATTTAATGAATTAACTCCAAATACCACATATACATTTAAAGTTTATGCCAAAGATACATTAGGATATGAAACAAATGAAGAAACAGTACAAGTAACAACCAATGCATATATAAATCCGGTAGTAAATAGTATAACAGTAACAGATACAACAACAAGTTCAATAAGTATAAGCGTAAATGCCAGCGGAGGAACCAATAGTGTAGCAACATATTATTATTCAATAAATAATGGTGCGTACTCAAGTAGTAGTAGTAATACTAAAACATTTACAGGATTAAGTAAAGGAACGACATATACAATAAAAGTATATGTAAAAGATACAAATGGAGTAGATTCAAGTGTATATACAACAAGTGTTGAAACAATAAATGAAATATTCTTAGCAGATGTATGTAGTAATGGGACAAATTTAGCAACATGTATAAAAAATTATTATAATGAAGCAGGATCAGATATGTCTAGTATGTATTATCATACAAGTAGCCTAGCAAATAGTGCTGCAGATAATAGTTATAGATATGCAGGAGCAAACCCAAATAATTATGTATGCTTTGGGTCAACAGCAAGTGCATGTCCAAGTGATAACTTATATAGAATAATTGGAGTATTTGGTAGTGAAGTAAAATTAATAAAAGCGGATTATACAACGACAACAATGACAGGCTCAGGAGGAGATTATTACGGAGCATACGATTCATTAACTTCATATTATAAAGGAAGTATGAATACAAGAAATATAGCAAGTTATCACTGGAATTATATTAATGGAACAAGTTCAAAAAACACATGGAGTGAGTCAAGACTAAATACAACAAATTTAAACAGTTCATATATAAGTTATATAGGAACAACATGGAGTAATAAAATAGCAACCCATACATGGTATGTAGGAGGATATTCAACAACAAGTGCAACACCAAAAACATGGTATAATGCCGAAAGTAGTGGAACAACATATAGAGCAAAAATAGGATTAATGTATGTAAGTGATTATGGATATGCAGCAAGCAATAGTTATTGGACAACAAATATGAATAATTATGAAAGTGCTATAAATAATAATTGGATGTACATGGGACTTAACGAATGGACAATTTCTCGCTACTCGAGTTATTCCTATTATGCCTTTTGGGTGAACATTACGGGTAGCCTCAACCTCAGCGATGTGTACAATCAAGACAGTGCGGTCCGGCCGTCCTTTTATCTAACATCTTCCACAACTTATGTCAGTGGATCTGGGACTAGTAGTGATCCCATTAGATTATCATAGATTGGATTTTATCATAGATTTTAAAGAGAAAGCCTTTATTTATGGAACTTTCTCTTTTTATT
>CALVIZ010000006.1 GCA_944331865.1 uncultured Bacilli bacterium
TTCTATAACATCATTTTTTCACTGCTCATTATTTTTCTTCATCTACTTTAATTTCACCCCGCTCGCCTGGACCGCAAGGCCCTAGACGAGCATTGTCTTAACCTCAGTTTATCCTAATCGGATCAGCGGACGAGCCGCTTCCCGATACATAAGTTGTGGAAGATGTTAGATAAAAGGACGGCCGGACCGCATTGAGGTTATTGTACACAGTAGTGCTGTTGAGGCTACCCGCATAGATCACCCTAAAGGCAGTAAGGGAATTACTCGAGGCGCGAGAAATTGTCCATTCGTCTGAACCTAAATATAGCCAATTATTATTTTTAGCACTATTATAAGAACTCATACTTGTTGTCCAATAACTATTGCTTGCGGCATAGCCATAATCACTTACATACATTAATCCTATTTTTGCATTATGTGTTGTACCTCTACTTTCTGCATTATAAAATGTTTTTGGCGTTGCTCTTCTTGTTGTATATCCTCCCACATACCATGTGTGTGTTGCTATTTTATTTTGCCATGTACTACTTAATCCACTTAAGTATGTTCCTTTTAATGTTTCTGTATTTAATGTGCTACTACTCCATGTATTACTTTGATTTGAACTTGAGCCACTCCAATAGTAATTTCCTAAACTTGTGTTTTTTATTAGTTTTACTTCACTACCAAATACTCCTATTATTCGATATAAGTTTGCACTTGGACATGTACTTGCTGTTGATCCAAAACATACATAATTATTTGGGTTTGCTCCTGCATATCTATATGAGTTATCTGCTGCACTATTTGCTAGACTACTTGTATGATAATACATACTAGACATTTCTTGACCTGCTTCATTATAATAATTTTTTATACATGTTGCTAAATTTGTTCCATTACTACATACATCTGCTAGGAATATTTCATTAATTGTTTCAGCACTGGTTGTTTTTATAATTGAATCTACTCCGTTTGTATCTTTTACATATACTTTTATTGTATATGTTGTTCCTTTACTTAATCCTGTAAATGTTTTGGCATTACTGCTACTACTTGAGTATGCTCCATTATTTATTGAATAGTAATATGTTGCTACACTATTTGTTCCTCCACTTGCACTTACTCTTATACTTATTGAATTTGTTGTTGTATCTGTTACTGTTATACTATTTACTACTGGATTAGTATATGCCTCGGTTGTTGCTTTAACACTATAACTTTGAGAAGTTATACCTAAAGAATCAACTACATAGACTGAAAAAGTATATTCAGTTCCAGGGCTTAAATTATTAAATGTATATGTATTATTATTTCCATTATCTATATATTCTTCACCATTTGAAAAATAATATTTTAATATTGGATTTGCTCCATTAGTTGCAGTTGCACTTAATGTTATACTGTTAGTAGTTATATTACTAGTTGTAACATTTGTAACACTAGCAAAAGTATAATCTTGTACTTTTGCTGCTACTCCTGCTTTAAATGTTTTATTCATTGTAGATGAATCAGTTACTGATTCATCTACATATAAATATAAATCATAGTCTTGTTCTTCATCTTTGCTTATTCCATTAAAATATATTTTATATATTTTGGAAAATGTTCCATTTATTCCTGTATTTAATTCACTTTGTTCATAACTATTAAATTCTGATAATGCATTTGTTGCATCACTTAATATTCCTTCAGTTATTATTTCTTTTGTTCCACTTTTAGTTAATATATAATGAATATTATTATCTGCTAAAGTATTAGTATTAAGTGTTGCTAAATATATGCTATATGCGGTTCTATCACCACAAGAACTTGTTAGAGTAAATGTATATGGTGTAGTTTGTAATGCTTTATTTTTACTCATTGGATAACTATTAGATAGTTCTACTACAGTATCAGTATCTTTAAGTGTTAAATTAGCACATGCATTTAATGATACTTTAGTTTCACTACTTGTTTCATTAATAGGCCTCATAAATGAATATGTTACACCTAAAACTATAGTTATTATTATTAAAACTCCTAATACACATAAAAGTATTATTCTCGTATTTCTTTTCATAGCATCACCTATAATAAAATAATATCATTAATTTAATATTTTTTCAATTAAATTAATGATATTATCTATTGTTTTACATTAAAATTTATTTATCTTCTAAAATAGCAATTATTTTATTAATAGAATTTATAGTATCATCAAAACTTACATTTTTAGTATATTCTAATTTTTCTTGATAATTAAAATATACATTTTTTAAGTTTTTGCTATCTTTTATTAAACTTATTATTTCTTTAAATTTATTTATATTAAATTCAGTATTTCTATTTTTAAAAGTATTTTTTATTGCTATAACTAAATTTTCTTCGTTAATATTTTGTTTATTCATAAGCATATACAAATCATAAAAATCTTTAGCTCTAGTAGAAGTTACATTTCTACAAATAATACTATTAAATTTTTCGGCAATTATTGTTTCAATAGTATATGCCATAATATTTATTTTTTTATCTTCAAATATAGAAAAATATTGATATTCTATTTCTCTTGGAGTAATAATATCCCCGGTAGTTATTTCAATAAAAAAGTTAGTTTTTATTTTATCATATATTCCTTTAACATTTATTCTAAATCCACCATATTCATCTTCTAATCGAATATCTTTAATACTAACTATTTCAAAATTTACATTATCTTTAATATCAATAGATAATATTTCTTCAAAAATATTTTTAATAGAATCAATACTTAAAGGCATACTTTTTAAAGTAGTATCCATATCTTTAGTAGTTCTTAAATTTTCACCTATAATAGACGAAAGCAAGACTCCACCTTTTAAAATAATATTATATTTATATTTGCTTTTTTCAAGTCTCATTAATACATGTTCAAAGAAAAACATTTGGTGAAGATGATGAGCTAAATTATTATTTTTTTTAGCTTTCTGCTTTATAATATTATTTAATTTTGTTGAATCCATTTATAGTAAAACC
Organism: uncultured Bacilli bacterium; assembly: GCA_944331865.1. GTDB lineage: Bacteria > Bacillota_I > Bacilli_A > RF39 > UBA660 > Onthocola_B. Next base: position 2,974 of record CALVIZ010000006.1, read on the forward strand.
TCCATTAATTCAATAACCTGATCTTCAATGTTTAAAACTTTAGAGTATTTAATTAATTTTAAAATATCTTTATTTTTGTATTTAGAATAATTTTTTAATGCCTTAGAATAAATTTCTTTATCAATATGGTTTTTATCTTTAATAATATCACAAATAGTTCTTTCTATATCATAACATTTAACAGTCAAACCATTAATAGTTTTAATATCTTCCATTCCAATAAGAAAAATATCATCTTTAACATATCTTAATACAACATTTTTATTATTTAATAGATTACCATTATAATTATAAGGGACTGTAATATCATAAACTAAAGGAATTCTTTCAGTCATATTGTGTAAATATAAACTTGCAGTATGAGAAAAACACATACGACCACTGCTTTTAGATAAAATATAAAAATTATCTATCGGATAATTTGGCAACTTATATATACCATTTCCTACTCTTTCTATTTTTTTACTATTTACTAGGTTACTTAAAAAAGTACTATTAACTTTTAAATCACATACTTCTTTAGCGGTAATATACCCATTATTTTTTTTTGCATAATCTAAAATCTTAATATAGTTATCCATACGTACCATTTCCTTTCACTAGGAAAATTATATCATTTTTCCTCGTGTATGTCAAATAGTGTATTTTTAAATTTTTTTACTTCTAATGTTCATATTCATCATCTTTAAATGTAAACATATAATCTAAAATTTGAATTTCATCTCCTGGTTTTGCTCCTAGTTTTTCTAAAGCTTCTTCTATACCCATACCTTTAAATTTACGAGCAAATCTAATCACACCTTCATCTTCTTCAAATTTAGTCATCTTAAGTAATGTTTCTATTTCTTTTCCTTTTACTATCCAAATATTTCCATCACGAGTTATAGTAAATGGTTCATTTTCAACAAATTTATATAATTTATAATCACTTTCATCATATAATTTTACTTCTGGCAAAGAATCTAGAATACTAGCAAGTTTTTCTATTAAATTATCTAATCCCGTATTATTCATACAACTAACTTCAATTATATCTAAATTTGGATAAGTTTTTTTAAATTCTTCTAGATTTTTAGAAGCACTATCTAAATCCATTTTATTAGCAATAATTATTTCTTTTTTATTTTTTAGTATTTCACTATATTTTTCTATTTCACTTCTAATAATTTGATAGTCATCTATCGGATTTCTTCCTTCACTAGAACCCATATCAATAACATGAGCAAGAATTTTAGTACGCATTGCATGTTTTAAAAATTCATGACCTAAACCAATACCTTCACTTGCTCCTTCAATTAAACCAGGAAGATCTGCAATAACAAATGATTTTTTGTTTTTTAGTTTTACAACTCCTAAATTTGGAGATAATGTTGTAAAGTGATATGAGGCAATTTTTGGTTTTGCTGCTGAAATCAAAGATAAAATAGTAGATTTACCAACACTAGGTAAGCCAATTAAACCAACATCTGCCAAAACTTTTAATTCTAATTTTACTGCTAATTCTTCTCCAGGTTCACCTTTTTCACTAAACTTTGGTGCAGGATTATCATGAGTAGCAAAAGCTTTATTACCTCTTCCTCCTCTGCCACCATGAGCAACCACGACTTCTTCATCATATTCTGTTAAATCAGCAACAAGTTCATTATTATCTTTATTAAAAACAGTTGTTCCTGCTGGTACTTTAATAATTATATCATCAGCATTCTTACCATATTTATTAGAGCCTTTACCGTTTTCTCCCTTATCGGCTTTAATAATCTTTTTATAACTTAAATCTATTAATGTTTTTAAATTTTTATCAACTTTAAAAATAATGCTAGCACCCTTGCCACCATTTCCACCATCTGGTCCTCCCATAGGAACATATTTTTCTCTTCTAAAAGAAGTACAGCCATCCCCACCAGAGCCTGCTATTAATTTTATCTCTAATTCATCAACAAACATAGTTATCACCCAGTAATTATTTTAACACAATTAATTGTTATTTAATAGTTATTATGCTAAAATAATTTCAGGTGATTACATGGAATATAATAAAATATATAATTCTTTAGAAAAAATAAATAGCAGCAAATATTTAATAAAAAATCCAAAGAATTATAAAAACAAATGGCATGATTTATTTCAAAATCATAATCCCATTTATTTAGAACTAGGAACTGGTCGAGGAGATTTTTTATTTAATATGGCCAAAAAGTACCCAAATATTAATTTTATAGGTATTGAAATAAATTCTTCTCAATTAGTAAGAGCTACTCAAATACTTGAAAATAGCAATTTAAAAAACATATATTTAATTAATATGGATGCTAGAGACATTACTCAAATATTTGGTAAAGAAATAGATACAATTTATTTAACATTTTCTGAGCCATGGCCAAAGAAAAGAGATGAAAAAAATAGATTTACTCATGAATCATACTTAAAAATATATGATCAAATATTTAAAAAAGATAAACACATTGTTTTAAAAACAGATAATGCTTCTCTATTTGCTTATTCTTTAGAAAGTCTATCTAACTATTGGTATGTATTTAATATTGTAAGTTTAAACCTCCATAACGATGAAAGAAATATATCCAATATTATGACCGACTTTGAAAAACAATATTTCAAAGAAAAAAGGCCAATATATTATTTAGATGCTTATTTCAAAAACTAATTACAAACAAAAGTTTGTAATTTTTATTTACTAATTATAGACCTAATGATATAATTAAATTACTAACAATTAATTTGAATAAAAAGGAGGTTATGGAAATGAATTATGAAATTTTATTATTTGAAAATCAAGGAATTAAACTAGAGGTTAATTTTAAAGATGAAACGGTTTGGTTAAATCGTGAACAAATAGCAAAATTATTTGATAGAGACATTAAAACAATTGGTAAACACATTAATAATGCTTTAAGAGAAGAATTAGATTCTTCAGTTGTCGCAAAATTTGCGACAGTTCAAAAAGAAGGTAATCGTCAAGTAACAAGAAATATTGATTATTACAACCTAGATATGATTATAAGTGTTGGATATAGAGTTAAATCACAAAATGGTATAACATTTAGAAAATGGGCTAACAAAGTATTAAAAGATTATTTGTTAAAAGGATATGCTATTAATGAAGAAAGATTAAAATATTTAGAAAAAACTGTTAAGTTAATAGATATAGCTAGCAGGATTAATGAATCTATTACTGGTGATGAAGGCAAAGAAATAATAAAGATAATTAATAATTATTCTAATGGCTTAAATTTACTTGATAACTATGACCATCAAAGTATAAGAAAACCAAAAGGTACTACTAATAAAAACATTATAACTTATGAAGAATGTATAGATATAATAAATAAACTTAAATTTAATAATGATAGTAATTTATTTGCTTTAGAAAGAAACGATGGATTAAAAGAAATACTTGGAGCAATATATCAATCTTTCAATGGAAAAGATGTTTATCCATCAATAGAAGAAAAAGCTGCTAATTTTTTATACATGATTATAAAAAATCATGTATTTATAGATGGAAACAAAAGAATAGGTGCAACTCTATTTATTTATTTTTTAAATTATTACAAAATATTATATATAGATAATATACAAATAATTGATAATAATACATTAGTAGCTCTTACATTATTAATTGCACAATCCAATCCTAAAGAAAAAGAAATACTTATTGATTTAGTAATGAATTTTTTAGTTAAAACAAAATAAAGATTTTTTATTCTTCCAATAAAAAATCTATTATATTTAAAATTTTAATACCATCAATAATAGCATTATCATATTTATCATTAGTAATTATTATTTTTTCAAAATTATCATTTAATGCTAATAATGATTTTTTTTCTCTTTCCAACACTTCATTATCACTTATATTTCTACAAATTTGATAATATTTAGTTTCATTAGGGCTTATTGCAATAAAATCTATTTCTAAATCACGATGTTTTCCAACATAAACTTGATATCCTCTTCTTAAAAGTTCCATATAAACAATATTTTCAAAAGAACTACCACTATCATAACTTGCAAATCCATTAATTACATTTTTAATACCCTGATCAACAAAATAATATTTACCTTGAGTTTTAAGCAAACTTTTTCCATCTAATGAATATCTCGGTACTCTATAAATTATATAGGCATTTTCTAACATTTTTAAATAACTATCAACTGTTTCATTATGAATATTTCTTCCAGTTTTATTTAGATAATCAGTAATATTAGTAGCAGAAGTAAGTGTACCAATTACCGAAGAAGAATATTGTAATAAATTATCCAATAAAGCGACATCTTTTATATTATTTCTACTTATAACATCGTTTTTTAATACAACATCTTTAATATCCAACAAATAATTAGTAATTAATTGGGTATCATTTAAATTAGTGACCATTGGCATACCACCATATTTTAAATAGTTTTTAAAATTATCTTCCTTTGATTCATCTTTTTTAATATCATTATATTCCTTAAAAGAAAAAGGAAAGAGCTTTAAAGTCAAAACTCGACCAGCAAGTAGTGTTGTAAGTTCACTAGATAACATATAAGCATTAGATCCAGTTATATATATATCACAATCAATATCAACTAATAATGAATTTAAAGATTTTTCCCACTTTTCAACATTTTGAATTTCATCTAACAAAATGTATAATTTATTATTATTATTATATTTACTTTTAATATATTTAGTTAATTCTTTATAATTAGTAATTTCATACCAATCAGAGCTTTCAAAATTCATATAAATAATATTATCTTCACTAACCCCTAACTCTAGTAAAAAATTTTTAAATTGCATTAATAATGTCGACTTACCACATCTCCTAACACCTGTAATTACTTTAATAAGATTAATATCTTTATATTTTTTTAATATATCTAAATATTGTTTTCTAATATACATTTTTTATCACCATTATAATTTTAACAAACAAAATTAATTTTGTCAACTTTTACGGTTACAACCGTAAAAGTTTTAAAAAATGTAAGTTTTACGGTTGTAACCGTAAAACTTACAAGCAGTAAAAAAGTGCTTACGCTTCGTAAACACTTACCTTTTTTCTATTTTTACCAGTTCTTTCATATTTTACAATGCCATTAATTTTAGCAAATAAAGTATGATCACGACCCATTCCAACATTTGTTCCTGGATAAATTTTTGTACCTCTTTGACGATATATAATTGAACCTGCTAAAACTTTTTGACCATCACTAGCCTTAGCCCCAAGTCTACGTCCAGCAGAATCTCTACCGTTTTTAGTAGAACCTTGTGCTTTAACATGAGCAAATAATTGGATATTTAACTTCATTAGTTCCATAGTTCTTCCTCCTTAATTATTTTTACATTTTTTTCATAAGTTTTTGCTAAATCTTCTAATAAAGATAGCATATTATTTATAATTTCTTTTGTTACATCATCACTATTTAAAATATTAATAGTAAATTTATTATTATTTCCCTTATATTCTAAAGATTTATTATTTAATCTAAGTGCCATATTAACACTTGTAGTAACTATTGCAGATGCACTTGCACAAACAATATCTTTACCATAATCCGCATAATTAGCATGACCAACAATATCAATTTTATTATTTTTTATATAAACTTTTATCATTAGCCAATTTTCTTTACTACTAATTTTGTATATGGTTGACGATGTCCTTGAGTTTTTCTATATTTCTTTTTAGGTCTGTATTTAAAAACCTTAATTTTAGGATTTTTTCCATGTTTTTCAACACTGCATTCTACAGTTACCCCAGAAACATAAGGATTACCTGCAACACCATTATAAAATAAAACCTTATCAAATTTTACTGTACTTCCTACTTCATTATCTAATTTTTCAACATATAAAGTATCTCCAACAGTAACATAGTATTGCTTTCCACCAGTTTCAAATATTGCTTTCATTTCATACCTCCTTAACTTATTCGAAGTCGCGCCCTCATGGTAACTATTAAGTTTTTTAACCATTTTAGTGCGGTTTTTTAAGAAATTACTTAAAGAACGAATTTATTTTACCAAATTATTATTCACTTGTCAACTTCACTTTTTCTAATCAAAGTAATATTGGTATCATTAACAATATCCATATTACTTAATTTATTTTTAAAGCATTAATTATATCATCTATTACTTGTTTATCTTCAACTTCTTTTAAACCCATATTCTTTTTTAACATTGCAATCTGCATACTTATACTTTCTATTCCTTTTATCAATTCTTCTTTATCATTTATTAATTCATCTAAATTATTACTTTTTATATTTTTATATAATTTAACAAGTAACCTAACAATATAACCCATGCTTCCTAAATAAAAAAAACTTAATATTATAAGTGAACTACTCAAAAAATTTAAAAGTAACAGTAAGTATAATAATAAAGATACTATTATAGAAACTATACCCCAAAATAAATTATTTTTATTTTCCTTATATTCTATTTTTTTATCATCAATTTCTTTACTTTTAATTTCTAATTCTTTTTCTAATAATTCTTTATTATTTTCAAGTTCAAATAAATCTTCAAAAGAATAACTATTACTATTTTTTATTAATAATACCAATTTACCTAAATGATTATTAGCTAAACAATATAAATCATTCAAATTTTTATAAAGGCGATACATAAACATCCCCGTTTCTTTAATAAATTTATTTTTAATGCCAATATCTTACTATAAAATAAATTTAGTGTCAAACATCTCCTTTAACTTACTATATTCACTAACTATTTTATTATTTTCTTTAAAATATTGATAAGTATCTATTTTTAAAATATCTAAATCCCCTGTTTTAGTACTAATATATTTATATTCATATTTATTTAAATATCTTTCTAGTAAAAACCTAGTTTTTAAATACTTATAATTTTTTATAGCATAATAAGTTTTAATAATAAAAAGCGAAACAATTAAATAATTATTTAAAGAATACCAATAATTAAATAATAAATAGAAAATAGAAAATATTATAGAAATTATAATATATAAATAGTAAGATACTTTATATGAAAATATTTTATTTAATAAGGAATTAATAATTATACTTCCATCTAGTGGTATTATAGGTAACATATTAAATAATAATATACTCATATTATATTTATATAATAACTCTTTAGTAATTACATTTATTGGTACAAAATATATAATTATAAATAATATTAATTGAAATATTATACCTCCACAAGCAATTAATAATTCTTTATTAAGAGGGGTATTTATATCTTTATCAACTTTAGTAATACCACCGAAAGGATATAATGTTACATTTATTATTTTATATTTAAATAATTTTATAAATAATATATGTCCCATTTCATGAAACACTACTATAATAAAAACTATTATTCCTAATTTTAAATACCCACATAAAAAAAGAAGTAATAAAAAATATAGTGTTAAAAAATTAACTTTGATAATTTTCATATTTTATATATTCATTATCTTTTTTTATTACTAAATATAAATATTCATCTTTAGTTTGACCTATAACATTTCCTGCTTCAATATAATCATATAAAGAAACAGAAACATTTTCTAAATTGCCATACCAAATATCTACCCCATCTATTCCTTGAATAATAACAGTATTTCCATAGTTATCTTTTTCTCCAGAAAAAACTACTACTCCACTAGTTATATTATTAACTAATGTATTTTTACTTACTAATAACTTTTCTCCATCATAATATTCACTTATATCTTTATACACCAACTTACCATTAAATACTGTTTGAGTATTATCTTGAGTTGGTAAAACCTCTCCGAATAAATCTTCATACCACCCTTTTATTTTAGTAAATGGTAATGATTCAGTAAAAACATATTCTTTATATAATAATAAATTTTTATCACTATAATTAGTAAATATAATACTTATTAGAAAAAATATTATGGCAATCATAAATTTAGTAATTAATTTATTAATATTTTTTTTATTTAAACTTATTTTTACTTTATTAAAACTTTTCTTCTTATTTTTAAAATTATTTAAGTACTCATCCATATGATCACCTAAAAAATGATATGTACTTACCTTCTTTTTTATAACTAATATAAATAAATATAGTATTTATTAATAACACATTTAATAAATTATATATATTTATATAATTAAATAATAAATTACTTATAATATAATATAGTAAAATTATAAATAAATTATATAAATAGTAATAAAAGAAATTATTAATATTAAATTTAAGTAATTTAGTAATAATATAAATTATAATAATAAAAATTACATTAAAAAAATAAATATTTAATATATAATCTACTAATAAACCAATCCCAATATTTATTAATATACTTCTTTTATTTAAATCTACTAAAAAGAAAAAAGATAAACAGTTAGTATAATTATATATTAATATATCAATTATTAAATTAATCATTTTACCACCGCAATATATTTAATATTATTAAAATCAACATTGCTTTTAACAGTAATAATTTTTTCAATGTTAGTACTATTTAAAGATATATCACTAACTTCACCAACATATAAATCTCCCATTACATTTCCTAAGCCAGAAGTATATATTTTATCTCCAATATTTATATCATTATAATTACTTATATCACTAACTATTAATTTATTATTACTTACTTTTAAAATTCCAAAATTATTATTGATCTTTACCGATATATTACTATCAATATTTGTAATTAACTTAACTATACTATTATTTTTATTAACTTTATCAATTATACCAACTAAACCAAATTCATTTATAACAGCCATATTTTTAACTAAATTATCATTACTTCCTTTATAAATAGCAATATAATTATTATAATCATATATATCTCGATACATTACTTTAGAAATATTTAAATTTAATGAACTATTATAATTTATATTATTAATATTTAAAAGTTCATTATATTCAGTAGTAATATTATTACAATAATTTTCAGTAATAATATCCATATCAATATCATTTGGCATAATAAAATAACTTATATTACTAAAAAATATAATAAAAAGATAAATTGATAATAATATTATGTATTCACTATATTTTCTTAACATATTATTATTATTAACTTAAAATTGGTAATAATGTATCTAAAATTGATTTATTAATATTCATAATTACATCTTCACTATCGGTTTTTATTAAAACTAATTCATAATTATTAATTTTATTAACAATATCACTACTTACCTTTATATCTTTAATATAATATTTGATATTTTGATTAGTAAAGAAGGCTTCTAACTTAACTTTTGCATCTACATGATTTACTCCCGCTATAATTACGCGATATAAACCATTATCTTCATAAATAATGGCATTATCATAACTATTTTTACAATTCAAGGCATTATCATATATTTTATATACCCCAACTTGAAATAAATTTATAGTATTATCTTGACTAGTTAAGGCATTAACTTCATTTTTAATATCTTTATAAAAGAAAAACGCTATTAAACCACCAATTAATATTGCAATAATTATTACTTTGATATACCCTTTCATTTTATCACCAACTCTATTATAAATTAAATTAAATAAAAAAATTGTCAAATAAAGTTTTTAATGATATAATAATTCTACATTTTAAAAAAAGAAGGAGATTTTATGATTTTTAAAACACATTTAGCAAATACTATCATTGAAGAAGAAGTAATAGTAGAACAAGGAAAAGAAAGTATACAAGGGGTAACATTAACAAATAAAAATGGAAAACCTATTAAAAGAGCTAAAGAAGTATATAGATGTGATTGTCTAAAAGGCCAAGATATAATTAGTTTATTAATAGGTGATGATAACATTATAACATTTATAATTAGTAAAGATAATAATATTTTACATATTACTGATGGCTATACGAAAGTTGGTACAGAACCATATACAGTATTAGATGAAAGACTAATTGAAATAAGAAAAAGTAATGCTGTTTGCTTATATGACTTGGAAAAAAGAGAAGTTATTGCTAGAATCACTAAAACCGAAAGAGGATATCAAGTTACATATAAACTTCAAATTGATGATACAAATATGGTTTTAGTTGTTGCCAATACTGATAAATCATTTAATGTCACAAATTCAACATTACGAATTCCTGAATTAAATTTAGATTTTGCTGTTGAAGATAATTGCAATATTATAGAATTAATTAAAAATGATGCAATTGATGGAATTATTGAATCACATTTACCAATAATTATAGAAAAATTAGCAAAAAGAGAAGAAAAAATAAAAAATCAACAACGAAAAAGAACAAAATCAAAAGAAGTTATTGAAGCAAAGTTACACACTAAAAAGGAAAAATAAAAAAACATGACTTTTAAACATTATTTTAAACACTTTAATATAAAGGAAAAAAGAAACAGCAAAAATGAATTAATAAATGCTAGTATTTATTCTAAAAACGATGAATTAATCGCTAGATTATCAAAATTATATTCAGTAGAATTTATAAATGATGAAGTATCTATTGTAACTTCAAAAATTGGTAATGTTTACTATACTTTTATTTTTAAAGAAAAAGATAATATTATTAACTTTACTAAATTTATATTAATTAGTAATAATGCTGAATTTGACACGAAAGAAGCATATATAAAATTAGATTATAATACTCTAGCGATAAATGAAAATGGTTTATACTATTTATATGATTTAAGTGAAGAACTATTTAAATCTGATGGTTTTAGTAAAATTGAAAAACAAGATAATATTTATATTGGCTATTATTACATATATATAAGTGAATATAAATTATGTATTACAGTTTATATGGATAACTGCGGAAAGGTTATAGATAATTTTATATACATTCACGAATTAGGTTTAAAGATAAAATATTTTTATAATTTACAAATAACAATTAAAACAAGATGGAAACTTATCCAAGAAGCATTAAATAAAAGTAACAAAGAAAATCTAGAATTAAATACTAATAAATCAAAACCAAGTACAAGATCTCGAAATAAAAATAAGGCAAAATAAAAAAAGACATTTGCCTTTTTTAATTCATTTTTTTAGCAACTACATCTTCAGCATTATTCATTGCTTTTAATACTTTTTTGCCAGCAGACCTTCTAACGCTTTGATTTTGCATCATATAAACAGATCCTCCGATTAAACCTAATGCCGTAATGGCTCCAGCAACTTTTAAAAAATTTTTCATTTATCCACCTCATTTTTATTATGAGATATTTTCTTTATTATATACTTCTAAAATTTTATCTTTTAAAGTTGTTTTACGATTTTGGGAATAATTATTATTAACAGCTCTTACAAAAGATCCAGCATCACCAATAATCGTTAAAGTTTTTTTAGCTCTACTAACTCCGGTATAAATAAGTTTATTATAAAGCATCTTATAATAATTATTAACTATTGGCATAATAACATGTTCAAATTCACTACCTTGACTTTTATGTATAGTTATTGCATAAGCATGTTTTATTTGTTTTAAATCTTTTTTTGAATAAAAAACTTTGCTATCTTCAAAGTCAATAATAATTTCTTTATCATTTATTTTTTTAATGAAACCAATATCTCCATTAAATACATTTTTTTCTAAATCATTTACTAATTGTAATACTTTATCATTTTCTCGGTATATAACATCTCCATAAACTAACTCATTTTTAGAAACACTACTAGGATTGTATATACTTTGTAAAATAACATTTAAATTATCAATACCATTTTCTCCTTTATACATTGGAGCAAGTATTTGCATTTTTTCTTCATTTATTCCTTTACTTAAACTATATTTAATAATTTGTTCTAAAACTTCTTTTATATTTTCTTTTTTTGTTTGAATAAAATTATAATCATCTTTTTTACTTAAAAATTCTTCAGATAAATCCCTATTTTTTATTTCCTTAGCTAAATAAGGTATATAAGAATTATCACTTTGACGATAAATTTGATTTAAAGGAACATAATTAAAATAATCACTATTAATTAAATCTTCTAAAATTAAACCGGGGCCAACACTAGGAAGTTGGTTAATATCACCAACTAAAATAAGTTTTATATTGGGACTTATTCCTTTAAGTAGTGCATCAAACAATTCAATATCTATCATACTAACTTCATCAACAATTATTAATTTATGATTAGTTTTATTAAATTCATTAAAGAAAAAAGTATTACCTTCTTTATACCATTTCAAATATCTATGAATTGTATAAGCTGGCAAAGAAGTCGATAAAGCCATTTTTTTACTTGCCCTACCTGTAGGAGCCAATAAAGCAATTGTATTCATAATATCTGCAGGTCCTAATCTTTTTTCTTTAATATATAATTTAGTAATAGCATTAATTATAGTAGTTTTTCCAGTCCCCGGTCCACCAGAGATAATAGTTATATTATTATTAAGAGCTGTTGTTATTGCTTTTTCTTGATCTAAATTATAATCAATTTTTAAATCTTTTTCTAAATCTTTTAATAATACATCTAAATTTTCAAAAGTATCTATTTTATAACTATCAATATTTCTTAAATTTTTAGCAATATCTTCTTCAGCATCATAATATTTTTTTAAATATATCCTTCTATCAATAATTATAATTTTATCTTCTTCTATTAAAATATTTAATACTTCATCTAAAATATCTTCACCTAAAACTATATTAAATTCTTTATTTATTAATTCACTTATTTCTTCTTTATAACTATAGGTATCCCCATTTTGAAAACTTAAAATAAGCAAAGTTTGTAATAAACAAGCTTTAATTCTAACCATTGTTTTATCTGAAAAATTTCGAACATAAATATTATCTACTTTATGAAATTCAACAATTTCTGCAATATCATAAAAATTATCCCCTAAAATACCTTCAATATTATCTTTAAAATGATTATATATTCTACTACATTCTTCTGTTGAAAATCCAAAATTCTGTAATTTAATTATCGTATCACTACTTTTATTATAATTAATTAAAGAAACATAAATTTTATTAGCTTTACTTTCATTCATTCCATCTATTTGTAATAAATTATTTTTATCTTCTTTAATCTTTTCTAGGGCATCTTCACCAAAAAAATCAACTATTTTTTTAGCAGTTCTAATACCACAACCACTTATAAAGGAACTTGATAAAAATTCAATAATAGAATCTTTTGTTGTAGGCATTGGTCTTTCATATCTTAAAATACTATATTGCATTCCAAAACGATTATTTTTTTCATAAGTCCCATACAAAATCAAATATACATCTAAGTATACTTCATTAAATATTCCTGTTACTGTAATAGTTTTATTTACTAATTCACTTAGTTTTAAATCATTTGTTTCTTTAACTCTAAATAAAGCCACTACATAACCATTATCATTATTTTGATATATAATTTTTTTTAATTTTCCTTTAATGTAATTCATATTCATATATTTTTCCTATTTCTAACTTTTTTTGAGTGGTAACATATAAATAATTACTTGTATGACCCATACTAATATCATTATTACATTCTTCAACTAAAACATCAAGTTTTTTTCCTTTAAATTTATTATAATATTCCTCTTCTAATTTTTTAGATAAATTGATTAACTCTTTTACTCTTCTTTTTTTAGTTACTTCATCTACTTGTGGCATTTTTGCTGAAGCTGTATTTTCTCTTATAGAATATGGAAATACATGAACTTTACTAAATCTAATTTTTTTAACAAAATTTAAAGTATTAATAAACTCATCTTCAGTTTCAAAAGGATGTCCCACTATAATATCAGTTGTTATAGAAATATTAGGTCTAATACTTCTAATTTTCTTAATTTTTTCTTCAAAATATTTCAAATCATATTTACGATTCATTTTTTTTAATACTATATCACTACCGGATTGTAATGGAATATGTAAATGATTACAAATCTTAGGATTATATTTTAAAGTTTCCATAAATTTATCATTTAATTCAGTTATTTCAATACTAGAAATTCTAATTCTCTTTAATTTTTTTATTTTACACAAATCATTTAATAAATCACTTAAATCTAAATTATTAAAGTTATATCTTCCTGTATGAATACCTGTAAGAACAATTTCACAATGATTGTTAGCAGCAAGACAATTTGCTTCTTTTAATATTACATCATAATCTTTACATCTAACGCTACCCCGTACATAAGGAATTATACAATACGAGCAAAAATTATCACAACCATCTTCTATTTTAATATAAGCTCTTACATGATTAAAATTATTAATAATCATATTTTCAAATTCTAAATCTCGATTATTATAAAATTTAATATATTTTTTCTTATCTTTTAAATAATTACTTATTATTAATGCTATTTTACTTTTATCTTTATTACCTAATAAAATATCTATATTTAAGTTTTTATATAACTCTTGTTTATTTTGAGCACTACAACCACAAACAACTAATATTTTATCATTATACTTATTTCTAATACTTTTAATAGTTTTTAAACATTTTTTATCAGCAGTATTTGTAACCGTACAAGTATTAACTATTATAATATCACTATTACTTATATTTTCTTCATAACAAAAATTATGATGAAGCAAGGTTTCCTTCATCATATTAGATTCATATTGATTTACTTTACAACCAAAAGTAATAATATTAAATTTCATAACCTACCCCAACTCTTTTTGTAATCTTTTTAATGCTTCTAAAAAAGCCTCTTCTTTAGCAAAACTAATAACTCTAATTTCACTATTTACTTTACTTTCACTATTATTATTCATTAAATTATCTAAATTTACTTTTTTTACTGATAAATCATCATATATATCTTCTTTTTCATAATTTAATCCATAATTATTATTTTTATTTAATAATTCATCATAACTTATTATTGCCTTATCTTCTTGATCTTTTTCAAAATCTGTAAATTTTATAACTACTTCATCATCACTCTTCATATTTTCCCTTATTTCCTTTACAATTTTCATTTCTGCAGTTTCTTCTTTTTCTTCTTTATCATCTTCATTTATTCTAATAAAATATATTAACGTTACTATTAATATCATTAATATCGTTATCGAAAAAAAGAATACTATATCAATAAAACTTAAGGTTTTTAAAAAATCACCTATATCTTGTATTACACTCATTTCTCTACCACCACACTATTATTTTATCAAATAATTGTAAACATATTAAGGTTTTATACAACACTTGACACTAGATTTTGTCAAGTTGATGTCTATTATTATAACATTATCATTAAATATAGTAAAGGAATATTTATAAAAAATAGTTGTATTTTATGTGTAATAGAATTAACATTTTATAATAATTTTTTTAAAATATATATTAATCATTTTATTAAATATACTATCCTATATTATATAATTTTGGGTTTAACCCAAATTTGAGCAATACATTCATTACAATTCTTATATCTATTTACACATTTATAACAATAATTATTTTTTTTATAATAATCATTTCCCAAATTCTTAATCATTTTATATCCACACCTTTCTAAAATAAATTTAGAATTTACAAATCTACCATTATCGCCCCAAGCTTCATAAATAATATCATATTTATTATTATCACTGCATAATTTTAATAAAGTTGTTCCAATTCCTTTACCTTGATATTCTTTACTGACAACTAAATATAAAATTTCCTTGACATTCTTTAAATTCAAATTATATTTATCAGACTCTAAAATATCGCTTATTCCGCAAGCACCTACTATTTTATCATCAATAATGCAAACATAATAATTATTTATGTCTTTAGATATTTCTTCTATATTGCTTTCTAATATTGACTTTTCATTTTTAATATTACAAGTGCCAAGCAAATCTGTAACAAGTCTTGCTATATAATTAACATCATTAATTATAGCTTTTCTAAATTTCATAAATACCCGCCCCTTTCATTATTAAATTATTTCTTATTCTATAAAGTTTAAAACAAGTTTAGTATGCATATACATTCAACATGATAACTATAACTAAACATATCTAAAATATAACTCTTTTCAATAAAATATTTATCTTTTAGCAATAATATATCACGTATTAAAGTATTTGGATCACAAGAAACATAGATTATTTTTTTTGGCATAATTGTTAATATTGTATCGATAGTTTTTTTAGTTAAACCACTTCTTGGTGGGTCAATAATTATTTTATCAAATTTTTTATTAATCTTACCTACGGCATCTTGAGCATCATTTAAAATAAACTTAGTATTATTAATTTTATTTATTTTAGCATTATAAATAGCATTTAAAACTGCATTTGGAACTATTTCTACTCCAATAACTTCATTTGCATTAAGTGCAGCATTTAAACTTAAAGTACCAACACCACAAAACAAATCTAATACTATATCTGTTTTATCTATGTTTCCTTTAATAATATTAAATAATATACTTGCAACATATGGATTAATTTGAAAAAAGGAATCATAAGATATTTTATAATAAATATCATTAATACATTCAATTAAAAAATTATCCCCATAAATAGTCTTATTATTTACAACTATACCTACTAGTTTAATTTTTTCCTTTAATACATCTATATCAATATTTAGTTTATCATTACTTTCAATAATTATTAAAATTTCATCATTTAGATTACATCTGATAACTATATTACCATTAATAATATTAAAGTTTTTTAATAAAGGAATAACTTTATTTATAGCTTTACTTGCAATTATACACTCATTAATTTCTACTAAAGTATGACTATTAGTTTCAAAATAACCTATTTTACCATCAATAACCATTAATTTTATTTTATTACGATAATTATAATCACTAGGATTTTTTACAATTTCTGGTTTTATATCTAAATTATATTTATTAAATAAATTTATTACTTTATTTAATTTAAAATTAATTGTTGCATCATAACTAATGGATTGTAAAACACAACCTCCACACTTATTAAAATAAGGACATTTATAATCAATTCTATCTTTAGATAATTTAATATAATTAATTACTTTACCTACATTATATTTTTTCTTCTTCTTGACTATTTTTATATCAACTATATCCCCAGGAATTGTATTTGGTACAAAAGTAATAACATCATCTACAAAAGTTATACCTTGACCAAAATCATCAAATTTATCTACTAATACTTGCATTTCATTTTTTTTCCTTTCTTTTATTTTTAATTAATAAAGCTAACTGAATTCCAAAAAATGTTGCAAAACATAACATAGTAGGAATAAAAAATATTTTATTATATGCATTTAAAGCCATAACAAATCGATATAATAAAAATTCGATATTAAGTGCTAAAGAAACAAAGGAAAAAAAGTTAAAAAACCAAAGTATCCCCGAAATTAAAAAGAAAACAACTGTTTTAATAATAAAACTGCATAACATTAAACCATAATATATATAAGGATTTACTAATACTAAACCTAAAATAAAAGCTAAAATAAACTCTACTAAAAATAAAATAATAAAAGCTAAATTAGCATTACCTTTAAAATCCCAAAAATTTTTTGTAGGAACTACAGTTGCAATATTTAACTTTATCAAAATAAAAGGCACTAAAAACATGATAATAAAATAACATATTAGCATTAATATAAAATCTCTTTTAAATCTTTTTTTTGAAACATAAAACAATTCACTATACATAACTATCAACTAAATTATATTATATTTTCCAAAAATTAGCAAATATTATAAATGGTGATAAATTTGAATAAAATAGTTGAAAGAATCAAAAAAGAATTTAATAAAACTCCAGATTTAATTATCAAAGAAATAAAACTTAATTTATTTAATACTTTATATATAATATATATAGAAACAGTTAGTGGTAGTGATAAAGTAAATGATTATATTTTAAAAAACATTATAAATTCCAAAGATAAAATAAATCAAAATAATTTACCTAACTTTATCGCAGGACCCAATACCAGTGAAGTAACTAATTTAGATGAATTAGAATATTTATTAACCAATGGATTTACTATTTTAATACTTAAAAATAAAACATATTCAGTAGAAACTAGAGCTGACATTAATCGTAGCATAAGTAATACTGATGTAGAAACATCAATTAATGGTCCAAAAGATTCTTTCACCGAAAATTATCAAATAAACATAGGTTTAATTAAAAGAAGGATAAAATCCCATAATTTAAAAATTGAAAACAAAGTTATTGGAAGAAAAACTAGTACCCAAGTAGGAGTATTGTATTTTAATGATATAGTAGATTTGGATTTAATTGATGAAATATTAAAAAAGTTAGACAAAATAGATATTGATGGCATAATAGATTCCAGTACAATTGGCTTTTTACTAGATGGTGAAAACAATAATGTCTACCCTACTTTTTTACAAACTGAAAGACCAGACATAGTAGCAACAGCACTTTTAGAAGGAAAAGTTGCTATAGTTGTAGATACTACTCCATATGTATTAATAATTCCTGCCTTTTTTATTGATTTTATTAACCCTAATATTGATAATTATTCTAAGAGTAAAAATATAAATTTTATTAAAATATTAAGAATATTTGCTTACTTTTTATCAATGATTGCTCCGGCATTATATATATCAATAATGAATTATAATCAAGAAACAATTCCAACAGACCTATTAGTGAATTTTGCAATCCAACGAAATGGTGTCCCTTTTCCCACAATAGTTGAAACGATTTTAATGTTAGCAGTATGTGAAATTTTAAGAGAAAGCGATTTAAGATTTCCCTCAAATTATGGATCAGCCATATCAATACTTGGAGCCATAGTTTTAGGTGAAGCATCAGTTTCAGCTGGTATAGCTAGTCCTATTACGATTATAGTAATAGCTATAACTTTTATATCAAGTCTAACATTTAACAACATAGAAATTAACAATTCTCTTAGATTTTTCCGTTTTGTATTTATTTTACTAACTGGTTTCTTTGGTCTTTATGGTATAACATTAGGATTATTATTTTTCTTAGTTTACACAACTAATATTACTAGTTTTAATAAACCATATTTTGCACCGATTGCTCCATTTAATAAAGAATATTTTAATAACACAGTATTTAAAATACCAATTAAAAAAGATTTAAAAAGAAGTACACTTCTTACCAAGAAAAATCAAACTAAGCAAAGGAAGATGCCATGAAAAAAATTATTCTTTTATTACTGCTCCTATGTCTAGGGGGCTGTTATGATTACAAAGAGATAAATAATTTAGCCATAATTACTGCAATAGGTATTGATTATGAAGATAATAATTATATAGTTACCTTAGAAGTATTAAATGATCAAACCGATAAAGATTCGGCAAAAATAAAATCTTACACTAAGACAGGTAAAGATGAAACATTAGCAAAAGCCTTAGAAAAAACAGCTGATTTATTAAGTGATCAAGCCAATTATACCCAAGTAAAATTAATGATATTAAGCAAAACTATAGTTGATGGCAAATTTAATAGTATAATTGATTTTTTCATGCGAAGTACGTATTTTAGAGAAAATTTTTATGTTATTAGTTCAATTGATACTTCGTCCAAAGATATATTAAATAATAAAACAGATGAATCGCCAGTAGCAAGTAGTGCGATAATTAATTTACTAGACAGCCTTAATTATTCAAGTAACAATGCTGTTTTAAAGAGTTTTGATCAAGTTATTGAAGAAACTCTTGCTTTTGGTAAAGATACTTGCTTTTCTAACATTACTTTAGAAAATGAACAATTTAAAATAGATGGTCTAACAATATTTAACAATTATGAATATAAGGATACTATTAAAAATAAATATGCTGTTTTATATAACATTTTAACTAACAACTTTTATCGTCCCATCTTTTCTAAAAATTATAACAACTCTTATTTTTCAATTGCCATAACCGAAGGAAAAGTTGAAATAAATTTAGATACATCTACGATATCTCTAACTGGCAAGTTAACTGGCAAAATAATGGATAACGAACCAAATTTTGACATAAGAGATTTAGATGAATTAGATACTTTAAATAATGATTTTAAAGAAATATTAAATAATGATTTTAAAGATTTTATTGAAATATTACAAGAAAATAAAAGTGACATATTATTTTTAAGCAATAAATATTATCAAGAAAATCGAATAAAAGAAGAAAATTTTTGGCATAATTTAGATATTAACACTAATATATCATTTGCAATAAATAAAAAAGGTTTAATATACGAGGTACAAGATGAAAATTAAAAAAGGTTATCTATTATATTTTTTATCTCGCAGTTTATTTCTAGGTGGAGGAATATCAACATTATTTTTATATAGTAGTAAAGATGCTTATATATCTATTATTTTAGGAATACTTTTAGGTATAGGAATAATTTATATTATAAATTATATAAGTAAAGATATAAATACTTCCCTAACAGAATATTTAAAGAAAAACGACTTTTTAAATATTTTTATAAAAATTATCTTTATATTATATTTACTATTTTTAATATTTTTACTACTAACAATTTTAGCAACATTTTTATATTCTTACTTTTTAATTTTCACACCATCATTTATTTCTTGCCTACCATTTATTTTTTTAGCAACATATTTAAATTCTAAAAGTATAAATAAAATATCAGCAATAGCACAAGTATTAATAGTTATAAGTTTAACATTAGTCTTACTAAAAACACTATTACTTACAAACAATTACAATTTTAGTAATTTACTACCTATTTTATCTACTAAAACTGCAAATATATTTAAAACAGCTTTAATTTTTGGAATCTTATCAACTACACCATTTTTAACTTTAATAGATGAAAAAATTACTTTTAAAGAAAATTTAAAATACTACTTAATAAGTACATTAACTATATTAATAGTAGTTGTAGTAATAATTATAGTATTAGGTCAAATGGTAAATATATATAGTTATCCAGAATATTCTGTTTTAAGAAAGATAAGTTTATTTGATTTTATTGAAAATGTAGAAAACTTTATTTCAGCCAGTTGGTTTTTTGATATCTTTATTAGTTTATCAATTTGTGCATTAAAATTAAAACAGATTATTAATACTAAAAATAGATTTATTCCCTTTATTATCACCCTAATAATTTTATTTATAGTAAATAAATATATAGCCAATAATTTTTATAATTCTATGATTATTTATAAATCATTTCCAATAATATTAACAATATTTTTAATAACTTTGATAGTATTATTTATCATAAAAAAAATCTATAAAAAACTATAGATTTTTTTAAATCCAACGTGAAATATAAATTACTCTAGTACTGCTCTCTTCATAACGATAAAATATTTTTAACATAGATTTTATTAATTCTTTCAATATATCTTTAGCATCTTTTTCTACTTTAATAGTTAATATTTGTTTTTGAAATTCTTTTCTAAATAAAAAATCATCAATATATTTATTTAATACAAAATCTAATTCTTTTACTGTTTCTAAATCTTCTTTGTTATTAACATCTATTTTAAATATATATTTTTTATAAATAGCAATTATTTTTTCAGTAATAACATCACTTTCGTAAGGAACAAAATTTATAATCTTATAAAAATTTTTACAATAACTTATAATTTTTTTATTAGTATCCATAACATCCTCCAGTACTCTAAATAAATAATACAATAAATTCTCTATTTTGTAAATAGAAATTTAGTGATATAATAAAATAAATAAGGAGAATGGATGAAAAAAAGAAGAAGAAAATTAAAAAAGGAAGTTTATTATATTTTAATAGGTATAGTTATATTTATAATCTTAATAATAATTGGTATAAATAAGATTAAAGAATATAAATATCGTCAAACAAGTGAATATCATTTATTAGAAAAAGGATATAGTGAAGAAGAAACAAAAGAAATATTAACTTTTGGTAAAGAAAAAATTGAGTATTTTTTAAATAATGAAAAAAATACTCAAATAATAAGTTTAATAAATGAAAAATATTATTTAGACAAAAATTTTGATAAATATATTGAATATTTAAAAGAAAATCCTAATTTAGAAACAAATATTATCGTTAGAAATATAAATATTCATTTAAATTATGATTTTTATGAACAAACTTATCCCGCTAAAATGGATTTAGATACTTCAATTTTAGTAAATAAATATTATTATTTAAAAAGTGATTATATTCCTGATGATTTAGTCACAATAAGTCAAACTTATTCTTGGGGTGAAAATGGTTCCCAAAAAACAAGACAAGTTGTATATGATGCTTTTATAGATATGTGGAATAGTGCAAACAAAGAAGGCTATTACTTAATGATTAATTCTTCATTTAGAAATTATCAAGATCAAGAGAGTGTTTATAATAATTATAAAAATACAAGTGGTCAAACTTATGCCGATAGTATTGCTACTAGACCAGGATTTTCCGAACATCAAACTGGTTTAGCTTTAGATATATTTAGTAAAAATAATACTAATAAAAATACATTTAAAGATTCCGAAGAAGCTAATTGGTTAAAAGAAAATGCTTATAAATTTGGTTTTATTTTAAGATATCCCGAAGAATTTGAAAATATAACAGGAATAACTTATGAAGCTTGGCATTATCGCTACGTTGGTAAAGATATTGCTAAATATATTTATGAAAACAACATTACATTTGATGAATATTATGCTTACTTTTTAGAAGATTGAAAATTTTTCAATCTTTTTAAATGCATTTCTTCACCAGTAGGTACTAAACTTTTATTTAAATCTAGTTCCATATTAGGAATATTACCAAATCTTCTTTTACTACAACCCAATACTCTTAAAATATCACTTTCAATTAAAGGTCTTAACATTTCTTCATATATAACTGCTATTGATTTTTTATCATTTAATCTATTATAAAAAGCTGCAAAATCACCTAAATTAATCGGTTTATCAATAGATAAAAAATATAATATAATTTCATAATCTAAACTACTAAACTTATAATTTGAACTAGTTGCTAAATGATGAATTACTAACTCTTTTTCTAATTCAGATTTAACAGTTTCCATCATAAATCTTAAAAAATAAGTTATATCAGCAGATTCTTTAGCTTCTCTAATTAAATTATCGTATTTTACTCCTGAAATACTTATGCCCCTATTAAAGATAATATATGGATAAGCTCTTTTATTTAATAAATACCACATGCTCATAGTTCTTGAAGTTCTTCCATTTGTATCAAAATAAGGATGTATATATACAAAATAAAAGTGCATTATTTGCGATTTAATATATTCATCTGTTAAGCTATCAGTTTCAAAACTTTTTATAAATTCAAAATAATGTTGCATTAATTCAGGTATTTTAGAAGCATCTACTCCCATATTAGGGTCATTTTCAATTCTTCCTAATCTTAATATTTTTACATCATTTTCACGATATAATTTTCCCATATTTTGCATGGAATAATCATCTGTTATTAAACCTTCACTTAAAATTGAATATAATTCAAATAAATGTTGTTCATCCATAACATGATGTTTTAATATATAATTATATCCCCTGTATAGATTTAAAATTCTTCTTCTTTGTTTTTCATCTTTAATTCTTTCACATTTTTCTCTAATAATTCTTTCAATAGATTCCAAATCATCACTATAACCTTCAACTAAATTATTAGCCTTTAATTCATGTGAAAACAAAACCTTTTTAGCATAATCTAAACTATTTAGGCTTTTTACAAACTCTAAAAATTCTTCTAATTCGTGATATATTTTTCCTAATGCTTCTTTACGATAATAAAATTTATAACCTACTTCTGTAGGTAATTCTAAATATGTTCTTTTTTGCATAAATATTTCTTGCATAATCAACCCCCACATATGAGTACATATTTTACACAAAAAAATAGTATTTGTCAAATAAATACTATTTTTTCTAATATTATAAAATATTAGTAAATTACACCGCCCCATTCTACAACTACAAATCCTTCTCTTTCAAAATTAGGTAAAGTTTGTTCTTTAATATCCATCTTTTTATTTACCTTTTTAATATGCATTGCTACTCTAAGTAATGAATCAGGATTTGGTTCAATTATTAATTTATTACTGTTTTCTCTAGATTCAGTCAATTCAAAATATACTAAACTTTGTTTATTTTCCTCTAAAATTGGCAACCAATACATAATAAATTCATTTGCTTCCCTATCATTTAAACCAATTATTGATAATTTTTCTTCTAAAAACTCAATAGCATTATCTTTGGTTACATAAAAACCTTGACTAAAATCTACTTTTTCTACATTACTTTCTTCCCAATATAAAGCATAGTAATAATTATAATTTTTATCATATAAATCTCCATTTTTATTTGCAGTAACCACCCAACCATTATTATATTCCGGATAAGTTACTGTTAAGAGTTCTGGATGAGCAAACGATACTTTTATTTGAGTATTATCATTTTCCGGATACAAATATAACACGGGTTTAACTAAAGTTGGTGACATAGCAGGATAAACTACAAATAGCCAAAACAATATAATTATTATTATAACTATACCTAAAATTATATATGGTCTTTTATTTTTATCTTTCATATTAATTACTCACTTTCATTATTTCAAATCATTTGGATCTATTATAACACCGTCACTACATATACAATAATTCTCATCAGTAGCACCTTTAACTTCCCCATTAGGACATATATTACGACAAATTTCCGGTATTTTAGGTCTTGTTATATACCAAAATGGTATTATAACAAATACTATTAACAAAATTGCACTTAATAGATAAATTAATATTCTCTTTGCTTTTTCTTTATCTTTCATTATATTCATCTCCATTTTTAATATGTAGCACTAGTTATCTGTGGTAAAATATGTAAACGAAATAGCCAATAACATATTATAAAAATAATTGTTATAATTAATACTCTTTTGGGAGTAATATCATTTTTATTTTTTTTCATTTTCTACCTCATTATCCAATTTATCAAGATCTATAACTTGACCATCACTACAATAACAAATACCATTATCTAATTTTTCAACATTTCCATTTGAACAAAGATTTTTGCATTTCCAATTAAGCGGTAGTTCATTATTATATTTTGAAAAATATATACTAGGTATAACAACAAACACAATTATTAAGACAAAACTTATAATATAATATGGATGAATTTTAAATCTCTTTTTGTTTTCCTTCAATATAAACAACACCTTTTAACCTAATTATAAAATAACAAATTAACAATAACAATTTATTTAAAAATTATTTACACTAAAACTGTCAAATAAATACTATATAATTTATTTTTGACATTTTGGGCAATAATAAGTACTTCTACCTCCGACTTTTATTCTAACTATTGGAGTTTTACAAACTAAGCAAGGTTCTCCTTCTTTCTTATGAACAGTTAAATATATTTGAAATCTTCCAGTAACACCTAAAGAAGAAGTATAACTTTTAATAGTTGTTCCACCACACTCAATTGCTTTTTCTATAATTTTTTTAGAAGATTTTCTTATTTCATCACACTCGTTTAAAGAAATTTCACTGCCCTTTTTTAAAGGATTAATTTTAGCAGCAAATAAAACTTCATCAGCATAAATATTCCCTAAGCCTGAAATTATACTTTGATCTAATAAAATAGTTTTTATTGGCAAATTCTTTTTATGAATTTTATTATAAATATATTCTTTAGTTAAATTTTTACTTAAAGGCTCAATACCTTGTTTTTTTATAGCTTCAGTATTTTCTAATTCTTCTTTTTTTATTAAATTCATTCTTCCAAATTTTCTTGTATCATGATATCTTAAATCATAATTATCAGTAAATGTAATTATTACATGTTCATGCTTATTTATTTCTTCATCATGTTTTTTTACAAAAAATTTTCCTTCCATTCGTAGATGACTTAATAAATAATAATCTTCTAAATCAAATATTAACCATTTCCCTATTCGTTTTATATCAATAATTTTTTTCCCAATTAAATTTTTCTCAAATTCCTTACTATTACTTTCTATCATTTTAGGATATAACACATTTACAGATTCTATTTTTTTATTAAGTATCATATTTTTTAAAGTATTTCTTACTGTTTCTACTTCTGCAATCTCTGGCATAATTACAACTCCTTCTTAGCACTTATTATTTTATCAAGTAAAGGTTGATATTGACTAATAATTAAATTTCTTATTTCTTCATTTAATTTATCAAATTTTTCTTGGTCAAATATACTAGCAAACATTTCTAAATACTTTTTATATATTACATCTACTATTTTAACAAATTCATCATAATATCCATTTAAACTTGCTCTTTTTTTATATAATTGAGCATTTAACAATTCATCTACTACTTGTTGATTAACCAAAACATTTTGTACAATTTGAGCAATAGTTTGATATCCACTTATTTTAAAGTCAGGTCTAATAACTTGTTTAGCTAACCATTCTTCAGCTAATGTATTTAAACCTTCTTCAAAACCAACTCCCATTTCTTTTATAAATGTTTTTTTAACAATGCCATTTTCATAAGTCAATTGATAATATATTTCAATCAAGCCATTTTTTTGAATTAATATATCCCTATCAATTAAATACTCTTGATAACTAGATTTAATTAAATGACATAATTCATGAATTAATGTATCTTGGGCATATTCACTATTTATATCACCAAAGCTTATTCCAATTACTCTTTTAATATCACTAACTACAAATTCACCATCAATATAATTAATTACAGGCTTACTAGAATATACTCCACTAGATCTTTTCAAATCATCATCTTGTACTACCCCATCATTATCTAACATATCTAATTTTTTTAATAAATCTAAACTATTACAACCTAAAACTATTGGACAACTCATTAAAGCCATATCCACCAAATATTTATTAGTAGTTTTAAAATATTCTATTAAATATGGATATAGTTTTCTTAAAAAAGAAGCGAAGTTATCATCATAATTAAATTTCTTAATTACATCTTCAATCATTATTTTGCCTCATACCAATTAATACCATAATCAATTTCAACTTTTAATGGAACATCAAGTTTATAAACATTTTCCATTTCTTCTTTAATAACTTTTTTTACTAATTCTAATTCTTCTTTTTTTACATCCACAATTATTTCATCATGAACTTGTAATAGTATTTTACTAGTAATACCTTCTTTAATAAAACGTTTATATACATTAATCATTGCTAATTTCATAATATCAGCACTTGTACCTTGAATAGGAGTATTCATTGCCATTCTTTCTCCCATATTTTTAATCATAAAATTAGCATTATTTATTTCATCAATAACTCTTTTTCTTCCAAAAAGAGTTGTTACATAACCATTATCATGAGCAAATTTTACAACATCTTCGGTATATTTTTTTACCTCAGGATAAAGTTCAAAATATTTTTTAATAAATTCATCAGCATCTTTTTTAGAAATATGTAGGTTTTCTCCTAAACCAAAACCACTAATACCATAAACTATTCCAAAAATTACAGCTTTAGCAGTTCTTCGCATAGTTTTAGTAATACCACTTTGAGGTATTCCATAAATATCACTAGCAACTTTAGTATGAATATCTAAATCATTTTTAAATGCTTCGATAAGCCCTTTACTTTTAGAAATATGGGCAAGAATTCTAAGTTCTATTTGTGAATAATCGGCACTTAATAAATAATCATATTGTGGGATAAAAGCTTTTCTTATTTTTCTTCCTAACTCTTCTCTAACAGGAATATTTTGTAAATTAGGTTCAGTTGATGAAAGTCTACCAGTTCTAGTTAAAGTTTGTTTGTAAATTGTATGTATTTTACAATCATCTAAAATATAATTTTCTAACCCTTTTAAATAAGTACTATTTAATTTTGCTAAAGCTCGATATTCTAATATTTTTTCAGCAATAGGATAATTTAGTGCTAATTTTTCTAATACTTTAACATCAGTACTATAGCCGGTTTTATTTTTCTTACCACCAGGAATTTGTAATTTTTCAAATAAAACTTCTCCAAGTTGTTTAGGGCTACTTATATTAAATTCTAACCCTGCTAGATTATAAATATTTTCTTCTAATAATTCCATTTTAATTTCTATTTCTTTTTGCATTTCATCTAAAACATTTTTATCTACCTTTATTCCTGTAATTTCCATATCAGCAAGAACATTTACTAAAGGCATTTCAATATTATTAAATAAATCATAGGATTTTTCTTCTTGCATTTTTTCAATTAATTTATCTTTAATATTTAATAAAAATATACTTTTTTTAACAATTTCAATAACATTACTAAAATTATCTTTTTTCAAATTATCATAAAATTCAATATTTTGATCAAATTGATTAGCTAAATAAGCCAAATCATCTTTAGCATTTAAACCTAATATATAAGCTCCAATTTCTACATCAAAACTTTTTTTAATAAATAATTTAGTATTACCAATTACTTTTTTTAAATCATAAGTAATAATAAATTTATCTTTTATTACTTTTAATACATCTATTACTAAATCTTTATTAATATAATAATTATTATATTTATCACTAATACTCATACCAATAATATTAGCAATATGATAATTATTATCATCTAACTCCAAATATAAAGAAATTTCATCTTCTAATTTTAAATCTTCTATTTTTTCTAATACTTTATAATTAATTATTTGTTCTTTTTTTGGTTTAACTATATTTTTTAACAATGAAAAAAATTCTAATTCTTGATATTTTTCCTTTAATTTAGTATCATCATTAAATTCTAATTTTAAATCTTCTAAAGTTATATTTAATGGTACATCTCTATAAATAGTAGCAATCTTCTTACTCATAAATGCACTATCTTTTCCATTTACTAATTTTTCTTTAACTTTACCACTAATTTTATCTACATTATCATATAAATTTTCTAAAGTATGATATTCTTGTAATAATTTTAATGCTGTTTTTTCACCAATACCTGAAACACCTGGTATATTATCAGAAGAATCTCCCATTAAAGCTTTCAAATCAATTATATTTATTGGTTCTATCATATAATCTTTTTTAAAAGTATCATAATTATATCTTATATAACCCGTTTGTTTTAATAATTTTACTTCTGTTTCATAACTAATAAGTTGCAATAAATCTTTATCACTAGAAATAATAACTGATGCAAATTCAGGATCTTCTTCCGTCATTTTAGTAATTGTGCCAATAATATCATCAGCCTCATATGGTGCAAGTTCAAAATGTTTTATACCCATTGCATCAAGCAATTCTCTAGCAACAGGCATTTGTATTTTTAACTCATCAGGAGTTGTCATTCTCCCTTCTTTATAAAAATTAAATTCTTCTTTCCGAAAGTTTTTCCCAATATCAAATGCTACTGCCATATATGTTGGATTTTCATCAGTAATTATTTTATTAATCATAGTTGCAAAACCAAACAAAGCATTAGTTGGCAATCCTTTAGAATTTTTCATCATTTTTCCATTATATGCTGTTGCATAATAACTTCTAAACATTAAATTATTACCATCTACTAATATTAATTTTTTCACGATTCTCACCTAATAATAGTATAACATAAATTTATCTATTTTTATCTTTTTAATACTAAACTACTTTCTAAAGACACATTATATACTTTTTGATAACTATCAATTATACTAAAAAAATAACTTATACCTTTATTAAATTTATTCTTTACTATGTTTATACTTTCATTACATATCAAAGCAATTTCACTAAAAACGTAAACATTTTCATCTATTAAACCTAATCTTAACTTAACCACTCTTTTTATATCTTCTGGCAATAAATCTATTAAATAATTAAATATTGGATAGTTAAACATATTTATGTCTACTTCCCAATCTAGACTTTCAATAATATTTATTGGTAATTTTATATCATCACTAAACACATTGCATTCACTAATTAAAGGAAATGGTAAATTAAATATAACTTGATAATTATAAACTACTATCTCAAATAATTTAATTCCCATATTTATTAAATATTTGATTTTTATCTCATTCATATGTAATTTTATAGATATTTTTTTTATAGAATGTGGTTGATTAGAAAAACCTAAAAACAAATTTACACATTCCTGATAATCTTTTGGTATATATATAGAAATATCTTCAAAAAATTTATTACTATAAATTATAGGATAACTATTTATAATTTTATCTAATCTATATTTATCAATAGTTAATTTATTTCTACTTATCCATTGTGATATTAATCCTTTTTCACTATTAGTTAAATCATCATAATCAACTAAACATTGCAAAAAATCATCACCAAATATTTTGACTAACGTTTTATAAGTATTTGTATCTTTATCACTAATTTGATTTAACCAAGCAACTTCCTCATCTGTAGCATCAAGATATTCTTTTAAATATTTTTTTTGATTAACTTTCTTTTTTCTTAAAGATCGTAATCTTAGCTTATAATTTTTAATTGCTTTATAAAAAATATCCTTTTCTTCTTTTGTTAATTTTGCATCTTCATTATATTCTAAATCTAAATTTTCACCAAAAATCTTAGTTAAGACTTTATATTGCTTAGATTTTTTATTAACAACTTTAACTAAATATTGTATTTCTTCATCTGTAGCTTCAAGATATTCTTTTAAATGCTTTCGTAATTCATTATCTTTTTCAACTTTTACTCGTTCTTGAATTATAGGAATATTAGAATTTTTTTTATCTGTTTTAAATTCTTTATGGAATTTATTAATATATTTATCCAATTTACGCAAAGCATTTTTTATCAAGATTTTTTCACTTTCTGATAAAGAACCATTGCTTATATTTTTATTTAATCTTTTTCCATAATATGTAAACAAAATTTTAAAATCTTGATTATCATAAAGTTCTTTTGCTAATATTTCCAAGTTCTTAGATGATATTTCTAAATAAGATACTAAATTAATTGGAACTAATATTCCCTCATAAAAGTCAAATAATTTTTTTATAGTTTTAAAATTACTAAGTGCTCTTTCCTCAATTTGTTTAATTCTTACTCTTGATACATTATGTTTTTTTGCTATTTCTTCATAAGTGCACGTCTTACCATTTAAGCCAAAACGCATAGTAATTATATCTCTTTCTAACGGACTTAATTGATCTAATATTTTATTTATTTCTTCTTTTAATAATTCACGTTCAACATATTCGTCAACAGATAAATTTTTATTATCTTTAATTTTTTCAAGAATTAAAGAATCATCATCTTTTCCAAAAGTACCATCTAAAGATACTGTTTCACATTGAACTTTAAATTCAGGAAAATAAAACCTATTTATATATTCTTTAATCCACCATTTAGCATAAGTTGAAAATTTATAGCCTTTTTCATAATCAAATTTTTCTACCGCTTTCATTAAACCCATATTCCCATCTTGAATTAGATCCAAAGTAATCTCTATAGTAGGATATAACTTCCTAGCTATACTGACAACTAACCTTAGATTATGTTCTACAATATTTTTTACTAAAAACTCATATTGTTTTTCTAATCTTACAAGTTCATCTCCAGATGAATTTTTCATTAATTCTTTTAGTCTGTCTAATCTTTTAAAAGCACTTTTTTCTTCCTCTTCTGAAAACACAGGAATTTGCCTTATTTCCTGTAAATATTTTTTAAAAGAATCATCACTTGTTCCAAGTTCAACAGCATTATCTTCAAATATAAATTTATCGGTAGCTAATACATACAAAAGTAAAAAATTATTTACAATTTCTTTATCAGTTATTCTTTTAATTTCACTTTTTGTTATTTTTGTTTTATTATCTATTAAGACATTTAAAATATATGTAAAATTAGGATATTTATCAATTATTTTATTTAGCATATCTAAATTTAAATTTAAATTTAAATTAAACTTTACAAATATATTTAAATAATAATATAAAGTATCAATAATATCATTTTTATCTAAAGTTTTAAAACTAAAAATAAACCAATCTATATCCAAACTATTCCAACTTATAACTAAATCATTAACAATCAATTTAAAGCATTCTTCAAAAATATTACTTCTATCTTTTAAGCTATAATAAATTGATTTGTAATAATTTTCATCATTTTTAAAAAAATTAAATTCTTCTTTTAATCTTTCTATAATCCCCATATTTTCCTCTTTATAAATATTCTTTTAATTTTTCACTTGCAGGATTTTTTAAAATTCTATTAAATATTCTTTCTCTTCTATGATTAACACCTTGATATGAAATATTTAAAATTGAAGCAACTTCTTGTAAACTATGTTGCTCTTGAAATAAAGGATTTGGATTATGTCTATTTTGAATACCAAATAACATTCTGATAATTAATTCATCAGTTTCATTTAAATGATTAGATAAAAATAAATCTACATCTTCTTGCATCATTTTAACAATTATTAGATCATCAATGTCTTCATCTTTATTTTCTTCAATTAACCTAGTACATTCAGCTTCTGGTATTATTTTTCTATTATTCAACGCCATTGCTACTTCCACTAATTCAATATTAACATTTAAAATCTTTGCTAATTCTTCATTAGTTGGTTCTCTACCATTAATAGACATAAATTTATAATAAGCAATATTTAATCTTCTTTTAAATTCTAACATATATTGAGGTATATAAAAATCACGGTTGAAATGCCTAATAAACATAATTATCTTTTTTTTAATATGATAAGTAGCATAAGTTGAAAATTTTATTCCCTTATTTAAACTAAAATTTTCAACTGCATCAATTAATCCTTCATAACCAGCTTGAGCAAGTTCACTAAATTCATACCCCTTAAAAAAACCTACAATATATGTTACTAAGCGATAATTATTTTCACATATTCTATTACGATAATAAATATATTCATTATAACTTTTTTCATCTTTATCTATAAATGGTCTTAATGAAGCCAACTTCTCAAAATAAGCATTTTGTTCTTCACCTGTCAATAATTCATTATTGCTTTCAATATTAATTTCTTCCATAACATACTCCCATATTTTTTATTTTAATAATTTTAAAATACTACTAGTTTCACCATCTAAATTTGGAAACTTTATATTAAACATTTCTTGGTATTTAGATACCAAAATATTAAATAAAGCAATGCCTTTTGAACATTTTTCACTTGCATCTTCTTCAGTAATATGAAAAATTTCACTTATTTCAGAAATGGAGTGTATAATTCCATCATATATACCCACTCTTAAAGAAGTAATTAGTTGATATTCTAAAGGTAACAATTTAATAAACTCTTTAAAAAATGGATGTTTAAAAGGTGTTTCAATAGGTTCATAAGTACCTTCAATAATATTTTCTGATTCATCACCTTTTTTATCACCATTATTTGTAGATACATCTTTTTCAGTCAAAGTATCTACATTATCAACGCCTAAAAATTCCAAATCATCTTCAACAATATTTGCCATTTTTGATTTCCGATAATTTTCTAATCTATTTTTTAACCCTACCATAAAATGATTATATAAATTTCTTTCAACATTTTTTAATTGTTTTAGTTTTAATTTTACTGGTTCATCTAAATTTTCACCATAAATTTTTTGTAACACTTGATAAGTTTTGGTATTTTTATTATTAATTGTACTAATCAAATATGCAAATTCTTCATCAGTTGCCCCAATTATATCTTTTAAATATAATGGCTTTTTTTGATTTAAATATTTTTCTCTAACTATTTGTAAAATTTCTTCTAATGTTTTTAATTCTTCTTCTGGTAATTCTTCCTTTTTTACTGCCTTTAATAAATCATTACCAAAATAACGAATTAAAACATGCATTTTTTCATCGACAAATATTAAATGTGCTAAATTTGCTAATTCTTCTTCATCACATTGTAAAAAATCTGTTAAAATAATAAACTTTTCTTGATTAATAATAATATTTCTGTATTCTTCTAATTTGTTTTTTAACAAACGGATTGATTGATAATATAAACATTGTTCTATTTTGCTTAAATGATTTATTTGCATCTTTCTTGGTTCATCTAAGTTATCCCCATAAAGTTTTTTTAACACTTGATAAGTTTTAGTATTTTTTCTATTAATTGTCTTAATTAAATATGCAAATTCTTCAGCATTTGCACCAACTGCATTTTTAAAAAAATTTTCACCTAATGGTGTTTCATTAGATAAATTTTCAAATTCTTCAACATATATAGAATCATTACTTGGTTCTTTAGATAAAATTTCAGATTTTTCAACTTGTGGAAAGTCGTTATTATTTTCTGAAATAGCAGTAATCTTGTCTTTATAGGTTCTATTATAAAACCTATTTATTTTTCTTAATGCAATATTCTCAATTTCTCTTACTTTATCTCTAGTTATTAACATTAAAGGTGCTATTTCTTCAATCGACTTTTTTACTGTAAATTTTTTGTCATTTGTATTTTGTGGAATACCAAAACGTAATCTTATCAAATATATTTCTTTTTTTGTTAAACAAATATTTAACATTTTATTTAACTGTTCTAAATTTAATTTTATTATTAGTTCTTCAAAATCTTTTTCAGTAAAATCTTTCATGTTCTCATCAATCATCCTTTCTCCTGTATCTTTATCATCTACCTTGCCACTATTTTTCAATTCTGTAGTGCCTTCTTTAGTAGTATTTTCATTACTATTTTTTTGCATATTACGATATTCTTTTAATTTTTGTCGTAGCAGTTTCATTCCATTAAAATAATCTCTTTTATCAGCCTCATCTAAATCATATATTTTTATATGCATTTGTTCATTTAAATCTTGGTCAAAAATTTTTTGAAAAATTTGTCTGTATTTACTATTTAAAATAACATCAACCAAATATTTTCTTTCTTTTGAATTTATTGCTAAAACATTATTTAATATATCTGATAAATATCTTTCACTTTTTATAAAACTTAATATATTAGCAATTGCCTTATCAGCAATTTTAGATACATTATCATTAACATCATATAAACGCAATAAATCAAAACCATATTTTAATGCAATACATTCTTGCTGAGATTTTGTAACTAAATTAATTCTTTCAAGTATTAATTCTCGATATTTTTCTTGTATTAATTGTATATTCTCATTATTTGGTAAATCTCTTTCTAAAGATTTATTAAAAGGATCATATTCATAAAAATCTTCTACTTTCTTAGTTCTTATTGAATGTCTTAATTTTTTTAATGCTTTTGCTTCAATTTGTCTTATTCTTTCTCTTGTCACTCCATATGTTTGACCAACTTCTTCAAGTGTATGGTATTTACCATCAATTAATCCAAAACGCAATTTTAATATATTTTGTTCCCTTGGATTAAGATCCATCAATAAAGTATTAATAATTTCTTTTATCATTATTTTCTCAGTATATTCCTCCGGAGAAAGATTAGTTTCATCTGGTATAAAATCCCCTAAAAAGGAATCATTTTCATCTCCTATTGGAGTTTCTAAAGATGTTATATTTTGACTATTTCTAATTAATTCTTTTATTTTATAAACGGGCATTTCCATTTCTATTGCTAGTTCTTCTAAACTTGGCCCTCTACCCAATTCTATAGTAAGCTGTTTTTTAACCACAATCAATTTATTAATTATTTCAAACAAATACACTGGCAATCTTATAGTTCTTCCTTTATCAGCAATTGCTCTAGTTATTGCTTGTCTAATCCACCAAGTTGCAAAAGTTGAAAATTTATAGCCTTTATTATAATCAAATTTTTCTACAGCTTTCATTAAGCCAATATTGCCTTCTTGTATTAAATCAAGAAATGGCAAACCTTGATTTATATATCTTTTTGATATACTTACTACTAAACGAAGATTAGATTCTATAAACATTTTTTTTGCTTCTTCATCACCTTCAGCAACTCTTTTTGCTAGTTCTTGTTCTTCAGCAACAGATAATAGAGGATATTGTCTTATTTCTCTTAAATATACTGTAATACTATTACTCATATCTATATCTTTTAAATCTATATCACTGATTTTATTTACTAAATCTTCTACATATAAGCCTTTAATAATAGCATACATAGTTAAAATATCTACTACGTTTTTATTAGAAGACATTTTATTTAAATCATCGCTATTTACATTTTCTTTTCCTTCAAATAATTTTGCAATGCAATAATCAAACTCCGGATATTTTTGTAAAATATTTTCTAAATATTCTATATTAATTGAAATATTATATTTTTTCAATTTACCAATACCATCTTTTAAACTTTTCAAAAAATTTTTAGAATTAATGATGGGATTAATAAACCAATCAATATCTAAATTATGCCACTTTAAAAGAATATCTTTTATTATTAATTTATGTATCCTTTCATAGATTCTTCCCAAATTTATTTTATCATTATAATAATTATCATCAGTTTCAAAAAAATAAAATTCACTTTTTAATTCTTCTAACAATTTATTATTCATGAAAATTGTCCTTTCTAAATGACTTAATACTTATTTTAACATATTAATTACAATTTTTAAATAAAATTTATTGAGGTATATTATGTTTTTAAATTTATTAAATATTATTAAAGATTTATTATTTTTTACAGGAAGTTATTCAAATAATGTTTTCCCTGAACCATTAACTGAAGAAGAAGAAAATGAAGCTATCAACAAAATGCTTATGGGAGATAAAGAAGCTCGTAATAAACTAATTGAACATAATTTAAGATTAGTAGCTCATATTGTTAAAAAATTTGATGCCAAAGATGATACAGATGATTTAATAAGTATTGGAACTATTGGTTTAATAAAAGGAATAGATAGTTATAAAAATAATAAAAAAACTAAAATTACCACCTATGCTGCGAGATGTATTCAAAATGAAATATTAATGTATTATAGGAGTAATAAAAATAGAAATAAAACTATTAGTTTAAATGATACAATCGGCTACGACAAAGAAGGAAATGAAATTAACTTAATCGATATAATTAAAGATAAACAAACAGATTTATTTGATAAACTAGCTATTAAAAATAATGTAATATTATTAAATAAATATTTAAAATTATTAAATGCTAGAGAAAAAGAAATAATTATAAAAAGGTATGGCTTATATAATCAAAAAGAAATGACTCAAAAAGAAATTGCTAAATACTTAAAAATATCTCGTAGTTATGTTTCAAGAATTGAAAAAAGAGCATTAACTAAAATGCTCACAGAATTCATAAAAAATAAAAATATAGATTAAAAACTGATTAATAGCAAGTCATTATTATGAATTTTTATCTTTTAAATTCCTAACTCATCTTAAAGTATCTAATTTACCATTTTAAAGTAAGAGAACGGTAATCAACATACTCATCCAATTCGCGACAAGTTGCATTATTATATAACATATCATCTTCTAATTGATTTGGAATCAAACTATCATCTAATTCTAAAGTAGTATAATAATCTTCATCTTGACTTAGTGGTATAGTTTTTTCATCTAATTCACTACACATAGCATTGTTATATAGCATTTGTAAAAGTTCATCTTCATCTAATCCCACCGGCAACCCAAAATCATCTAATTCCATTGGAACTGATTTTTCATACTCCATTAAAGGAATTGAATAATAATATAGTATATTTGCAAGATCTTCTATTTTTATTAAATTTTTTATTTTAGGTAGTTTCTCATAGACCACTTCAGTTTTTGGTTCCATATTTATTATAACTTCAATAACATATTTTACTAATTTTTCATATTCTTCTTTTACTTTTGGAAATCTACATTCATTATCATATCCACCTAAAACAATTTCTTTAATCATGTCTTCTGTTGGAGTTATTCCACAATTTTTAAAAGCTAAAACTGCACAATCTATTTTCCCACTAAAATTAATTGACTCTTTACGCCGAAATTTATATTGAGAACTATAATCATATCGATGATAATAAACTTCATTTTTAGGACAATCCAAAAAATAATTTCGATAATAATCAGGATCAACATTTACTAATAATTCCATTTTTGCTTTAGGCCAAAAGTTTAATTGTTGAGGTAAAATAATTGTGTCTGGTAAAGCTAAATAACATTTTATACAAATTTCTTTTACTTTTACAGCAGTATCATCATCTTCACATATAAAATTAATTTGTTCTGCTTTGGTATAATGATAATTATTAATTTGAAATCCATATTCAACTAATTTAATTATTTCCGAATAATCTAGTGACTTAGGTATAGTAATTATTAATTTATTAAACTGATATTCATCACTTATCCAAAACTTTTTATTCTTAGTTTTATCACTATTAAACTTTTTCATTTTTTTAAAATCTATAGTTTTTGTTCCGGGCTTAACCATTAAAAGAGCAATTTTTTCATGAATACCATGTCCATTTACTCCTTTAATACATCTACCAAGTTTTAACCAATAAGGACTTTGCATTATAGCATTCCAAGCTACACCATATTTTGAAAAATTAACTATTGCTTTATCAGGATCTTTAATCAATTCTTTATAAAATTCTATTTTTTCAATCAAAGTTTTAATTTGTATTATATATTTTTCAAATCTAATTAATTCATCATAATCAGCATCACTACAAATAGGGTTATCCTCCAAATAATCATTTTCCAAAACACTTTGAGCAAAATATTCTTCAAAACCCATATTTAAACCCCTTTCGGGACCTTTATATATTGAATAAGATGCATTATATTCTCTATCATATTCCTTTCTTATTTTATTTATTTCAGAAATTATGCTATCATACTCTTCTTCACTTAAATCATACTCTAATCTTGCTTCTAAATATTCCTCAATCTCTTTTTTTATTTTCTTTTTTTCTGTATCTTCATACCATGCAAGTTCCCCAACTCTTTCATATGCTTCATCAAAAGGATCATAAAATTCATCTAAAAATTCAAACTTATTTGTATTACCAGATAAATACATATCAAAATATTTCTTTTTCGTTGCATTTAAATGAATAGTATAGTTTTCAACTTTTTTCGTCCACAAATCTATTAATGCTTTATTTACAGCATTGAAATAATCTTCAATTCTATCATAATTAGAAATATCAATCCCACATATACTTCTCCTTTTTATTAAAACAAATTCTTTTTTTGCATCTTCCTTTTTAGCTCTATATTGTTGTTTTTCTAAATCTCTTTCAATATAAGAAATTTCTTTTTCTATTTGTTCCAATATTTTTAAAAGAAATTGATAATTAGTTGTATTAACTATATTTGGTATTATTTGAGCAACTTCTTTATTTATTGCTAATGTAGATAAAGATGAAGAAAATTTAATTGAAACATCACTAACTGGAACATATTTTTTTAATAATTCTTCTATTATTTTAGCTAAATCACTAGTAAATATAAATAATTTTTTATTATTTATTAAAATATATGGTACTTTTAAAACATAAACTTCATTAGTAGCTTTATTATAACTAAATTCTAAAGTACCATGATAATTTAAATTCTTAATAAATATTGAATTACTTTGCATTTTTTGTACTAAATCAAAACATTTAAAGGCAACTTCATTATAAAATTCTTTATCATAAGTCTTATATTCACAAGTAAAATTATATCCATTTTCTAAGTTTTTCTCTAATTCTTTTAAATACATGTGAATTAATGAATACTCTGGCATTTCTAAATACATAGTTAACCACCCTAAAAATATTATACATATTATTAAAAAAAAGTAAATATTTATTAACAAAATTTAAAAAAGCCGATATAAATCGACTATTAATAAGAATCAATATTTATTCTTACTTTACTTAAACCATTAACATAAGCATAAGCTTGAATTAAAGTTCTTATAGCTGATGCATTTTTACCATTTTTACCAATTATTAATTTCATATCAGAATCTGGTACAATAATTTCTATTATTTTAACATCTTCATCAGCATCAAAACTTTCAACTTTAACTAATTCAGGATTACTAACTAAAGATTTTACTAAAAAATCTGTATATTCTATTATATTCATAATTAATTACCCTTACTTGTTTTAGAATTTTTAAATTCCTTCATAATGCCTTCTTTTCTTAAAATAGAAGCAACAGTATCAGTAGGTTGAGCACCATTATTTAACCATTTTAAAACAAGTTCCTTATCAATTTTTATTTCTGCTGGTTGAGCAACTGGATTATATGTTCCAACTGTTTCAATAAAACGACCATCTCTTGGACTACGAGAATCAGCAGCTACAATACGATAAAATGGTTTTTGTTTAGCACCCATTCTTTTTAATCTTAATTTTACAGCCATAATTTCCCTCCTTTAATAACTATTTATACTTTACCACAATTAAATATATGTGTCAACATATTTTTATTGACTTAGTTTATTCTAATTGGGTCACTACTTGTTCCAGATCCACTTAAATAAGTTGTGGAAGATATTAGATAAAAACAAGGTCGAAGTATCATAAGCACTGAAACGCCTCCACTATAACAACTTCTGCGAATCCAAAAACTATGATTTGAAATGTCAGAATTACGAGTAATTGTCCATTCATTAGAATTTAAATTTAACCAATTTTCCAAATAACCACCATCACTATAAATGTATAACGCTGTTTTCCAGTAACTATTGCTTGCTGCAAATCCATAGTCACTTACATACATTAGTCCTATTTTCATATTATCTGTTGTACTACTTGAACTACTTCCTACTTCTACATCATAAAATTGTTTGGCGGTATACGTAGAAGAAGAAACCATACCTCCAACTTTCCATGTATGTGTTGCTATTTTGTTTTGCCATGTACTACTTATTGAATTTAGGTATGTTGTGTTTAATGTTGTTCTTATGCTTGGTTTTGTACTACTATTCCATGTATTACTTCCACTTGTAGCCCATGCATAGTTTCCATAACTTGTTGATTTTATTAATTTTACTTCATCATCAAATACTCCTATTATCCGATATAGGTTATTACTTGGACATGTTGCTGCATCACTTCCAAAACATACATAATTATTTGGGTTAGCTCCAGCATAGCGATAGCTATTATCTCCTGCACTATTTGCTAAGCTACTTGTGTGATAATATAGTCCATTTGTTCCTTGTGAAGTATATAATCCTTTTATATAATCTGCAAGTAATACTGTATTTTCAGTTTGTGCACTTGTTGTATTTATACTTGAATCTACTCCATTAGTATCTTTTACATATACTTTTATTGTGTAAGTTGTTCCTGAACTTAATCCTGTAAATGTTTTGGTATTACTTGTACTACTTGTGTATGCACCATTATTTATTGAATAATAATATGTTGCTACACTATTTGTTCCTCCACTGGCACTTACACTTATACTTATTGAACTTGTTGTAGTATCTGTTACTGTTATATTATTTATTATTGGATTAATATATTTATCAAAATAAACATAACATTTATCTGTTTTATTTGTTTTTAAAGTTATAGTTTTTAATTCATCATTCCAAATTAATTTGCCACCATTTTCACAGTTACTTAAAACATCATTAAATATATAGCCTGTCTTCGGCCAAGTACTTGTTGAAGATTTTTGATAAGACCCATCATCTTGTTCTAACATTAATGTTAAAAAGCCATTTTTATTTACTTTTGATTTTGTATCTTCTACTACTTCTTTTTCTTTTGGTATTAATAAATATACTCCTACTACTATTACTAATAATGTACTAAATATTATTAAATTTCTTTTTTTATTTTTCATATTAATCCTTTCTACTATATATTAACAAAATAACTTTAAATTTGTTGTCGATTATAGTATTATACATTAAAATTTTACAACGAATGTGTTCATTAGTCAACACATCAGTTGTAAATAATGCTATAAGAAAATTGGTGA
>CALVIZ010000007.1 GCA_944331865.1 uncultured Bacilli bacterium
TCCATAATCACTTACATACATTAATCCTATTTTCATACTATCTGTTGTACTACTTGATGAACTTCCTACTTCTACATCATAATATTGTTTTGCTGTGTATGATGAACTATCATCCATTGGCATTCCCCCTACTTTCCATGTATGTGTTGCTATTTTATTTTGCCATGTACTACTTAGTGTATTGTAATATGTTGTATTTAATGTATTTTTTATATCTGATGAGCTCCAAGTATTATCGCCTAATTTATTAGTAGTATCCCATGAATAACTTCCATAACTTATTGCTTTAATGAGTTTTACTTCTGAACCAAATACTCCTATTATTCGGTATAAATTGTCTTCTGGACATGGGTTTTCATCACTTCCAAAACATACATAGTTATTTGGGTCTGCTCCACCATATCGATAACTATTGTCTTCTGCGCTATTTGCTAGACTACTTGTATGATAATACATACTAGACATTTCTTGACCTGCTTCATTGTAATAATTTTTTATACATGTTGCTAGATTTGTTCCATTGCTACATACATCTGCTAAGTATAATTCATTTATTGTTTCTGCGCTTATTGTATATACACTTGAATCTGCTCCACTTGAATCTTTTACATATACTTTTATTGTATATGTTGTTCCTTTATTTAGTCCACTAAATGTATAGGTATTACTTGTACTACTTGTGTAATTTTCATTATTTATGGAATAGTAATATGTTGCTACATTATTTGTTCCTCCACTTGCTGATACACTTACACTTATTGAAGAAGTTGTTGTACCAGTTACTGTTACACTATTTACTATAGGATCTATATATTTATCAAAATAGACATAACATTTATCTGATTTGTTTGTTTTTAAAGTTATGGTTTTTAATTCATCATTCCAAATTAATTTGCCACCATTTTCACAATTACTTAAAACATCATTAAATATATAGCCAGTCTCTGGCCATGTACTAGTTGAAGATTTTTGATAAGACCCATCATCTTGTTCTAACATTAAAGTTAAAAAACCATTATTATTTACTTTTGTTTCAGTATCTTCTATTTCTTCTTTTGTTTTAGGTACACAAATATAAATTACTACTGATAATATTATTAGAACACTAAACATTACTACATACTTCTTTTTCATATTGCTTCTTTGTCTTTTATTCAGACTATTATAAATTAATTATATGTCTTTATTAAAGACAAGTCAAGTATTTGTTGTCTTTAAATGAGATAATTTTTTTGGGTGATAATTATGATAGGTAAAATACTAAAAACAATGCGAAAATCTAATAATTTAAGTCAAGAACAAATAAGTAAATTAGTTGGTTATGCTAGAAATACAATATCACAATATGAAACAGAAACTATTCAACCTGATTTCAAAACTATAGAAAAAATTGCTAATGAATGTGGCTATGAAATAACTTTTTATAATAAAAAATTAAATAAAACTTTAACTACTAAAAATATAGATCGTGAAGAAATATAAGTAAATTAATACACATTTACTTTTTATTTTGCATATATATTATTAGGTGATTAAACTATGTTTGGACCAAATATGACTAATACTTTAACTTTAACAAGAATTCTCGGAGGTATTTCTAAAGGTTTAGGTATACTTAATCAGGCAATTCCATTATATAAAGAAATTAAACCTATGATTGGTAGTGCTAGAAAAGTTATGTCTGTTTTACAAGATTTAAAAATACCAAATAATATTGTAAATGAAACTAAAACTACTAATAATAATTATAATAAAAAAACAATTGATGCTGATGCCAAAGAAAAACAGATTGGCTCACAATCTGCTCCGGTATTTTTTCAATAATTTAAGATATTTTAAATATTCTTTATTTTGAGTTTTTTCAATTAATATACTATATTTTTCTATTAAATAATCAAAATATTCTTTATTATTGTGTTTTCCTAATATTAATTCTTCTTCAGTTAATTCTTCATTATAATTTATATAATACATTATTATATAATATTTTTTATTATCTAAAATTACATATTCTTTTTCTAATTTATAATTTATTTTATTTAAATATTTTCTAACTAAATAATGGTCATTGTTGCTTTCAATAATTATTTTTTTTGGCAATATTTGATTATTTAATATGTTAATAATAGTATGAGCTCCCATACCAGATATAATAGCAACATCATAATTTTCTTTGATATCTTTAAATCCATCACTTAATATTAGTTTTATATTATTTTCTAAATTATATTTTTTTAAACTATTATATGCATTTTCTAATGCTTTTTTAGAAATATCTGTTGCTGTTATATCATGTGTAATATTATTTAGATATAAATATATAGGTACATATGCATGATCTGTACCTATATCAATTACTTTTTCATTTTTATTTACTAAATTTGCAATAGTTTGCATTCTTTTAGTTAATTTCATTCTTCTAGAAAATCCTTTAATTTTTTAGCTCTTGATGGATGTCTTAATTTTCTTAATGCTTTTGCTTCAATTTGTCTTATTCTTTCTCTTGTGACATTAAATTTTTTGCCAACTTCTTCAAGTGTATGACAAGTACCATCAATTAAGC
Source organism: uncultured Bacilli bacterium (assembly GCA_944331865.1). GTDB lineage: Bacteria > Bacillota_I > Bacilli_A > RF39 > UBA660 > Onthocola_B. The sequence continues at coordinate 2,564 of CALVIZ010000007.1, forward strand.
CAAAACGAAGTTCTAATACTTCTTGTTCTCTAGCTTGAAGTGACATTAATACTTCTTTGATTTCTTCTTTTAATATTTCATTTTCAGTGTATTCTTCTGGAGATAAACTTGATTCGTCTTTAAGAAAATCACCTAGATGTGAATCTTCTTCTTCTCCAATTGGAGTTTCTAAAGATACTGGTTCTTGACTTATTTTCATTACTTCTCTAACTTTTTCAACAGGTACTTTCATTTTTTCAGCAATTTCTTCAGCACTAGGTTCTCTATTTAATTCAAGTGTAAGTTGTCTTTGAACTCTAGACATTTTATTAATGGTTTCAACCATATGAACTGGTACTCTAATTGTTCTTGCTTGATCTGCTAATGCTCTTGTTATTGCTTGTCTTATCCACCATGTTGCATAAGTTGAAAATTTATAACCTTTGTCATAATCAAATTTTTCTACTGCTTTCATTAAACCTATGTTTCCTTCTTGAATTAAATCAAGAAATAATAACCCACGGCCAACATATCTTTTAGCAATACTTACTACTAAACGAAGATTAGATTCTGCAAGTATTCTTTTGGCTTCTTCATCCCCTTCAGCTACTCTTTGAGAAATTTCCATTTCTTCTGTACCTGATAAAAGTGAGATTCGCCCTATTTCTTTTAAATACATTCTAACAGGATCATTAATGTTCATGTCTTTAGTTATATCTTCATCATCTAGTATTATTTCTTCTGTTTCTTCTTTTGGTTTTACGCGAGCTTCTCCAGTTGATGTATCTATATCTTGTTCTGTTACTACAGATATATTATTTTCAACTAATTTGTTATATAAATTATCTAAATCATCACTATCTACTTCTAATCCTTTTAATTCTAATGCTAGTTCTTCAAATGTAATAAAACCTTTTTCTTTGCCTTTTTCAATTAAACTTTTTTCTCTTTCTTCTAATGTTTTAATCTCATTCATAACTTACACTTCCTTTTTAATTTCTGTTAATCTAGTCATTAACTCTACCTTTTTATTAATATCTAATTCATTTTTAATTTCTACTTTTAATTTTTCTATCTCGTCTTCCTTTAATATTTTTAAAACTACTTCAATACAATTATTGAATTCTTCAATACTATCTTTAGTATTTTCATTTTCACCTAATATATTATCTATAAACTCACTTAATTCTTCATTATTTAATATATAAGTTAAAAAATCAGCAATATTTATATAATTTTTACTATTATAATATATTATTTCACTTGCTACTTCCCTTTCTTTCTTTTCTTTAAAATATCCTAATCTATTTTTATATATTGTTATATATTTATTGTCAAGCATCATCATATATAAAATTTTACTTACTGCTTTTTGATATTTACTTATTTTTGGTTTTCTTTCTTCTTTTTTATCTTCTTTTTGTTTAATTTGTTTAATATCAATATTTTGTTTTAATATTTTCTCATCAATTTGATATTCCTTGCTTATTTTAGATATAATTAACTCTTTTGTCAAGTCATCTTCGTTATTTATGCTTAAAATTATACTATTTATATATTTTTTTAAATCATTTATATTATTTAAATCTAATCCGTTCTTTAAACTTTCTAATAAGAAATCAATATAATTATTCGCATGATTTATATTATCTATTAAAGCATTTACTCCTTTAGTTTCTATATATTCATCTGGATCTTTTGCATCTTTTAATCTAACTACTAAAACTTCTATACCATTTTTTCTAAGTAGTTCACCATTTTTAAATGTGGCATTTAATCCTGCAGAATCATTATCAAGCATAAGTATTATTGGAACATTTAATTTTTTTAGAATAATTATTTGTTCTTTTGATAATGCAACTCCCATTAATGCTATTACATTTTTAATTCCTTTAGCACTTAGTTTAATGGCATCCATATTTCCTTCGACTAATATGGCTTGTTTCTTTTCTCTTATATAGTTTCTAGCATTATGAAAATTAAATAAAATATTTCCTTTTTTAAATATAATTGTTTCTTTTGTATTAATATATTTTGCTATGTCTTTTTCATTATGATATATTCTTCCTGTAAAACCAACTATTTGCCCTTTTATATCTTCAATAGGAATTATTATTCGGTTTTGAAATGTATCAAATACATCTAAATTATATTTGTTTACAAGACCTAATTTATCTAATTCATCTAATGAATAATTCTTTTTATTTAATATATTATATAAATCACTTGGTTTATCAGTAGCTAAGCCAATGTTAAATTCTTTAATTATTTCACTAGTAATTCCCCTTTTATCTAAATATTTTCTTGCTTCTAATCCTTCTTTAGAATTTATATTATTCATGTAGTATTTAGCAGCAAAATTCATTATTTCATATTCTTTTTTATATTTGCTTTCTACTACATCATCATAATTACTTTTTAGATTATATCCTATTTTTTTGGCAACTATTTTTATTGCTTCTGGAAATGATACATTTTCATATTTCATAACAAAAGAAAATACATTACCACCAGTTTTACAAGTAAAACAATTAAATATTTGTCTTTCCTTAGATACTACTAAACTTGGTGTGTGATCATCATGAAAAGGACATATTGCTACATAATTACGTCCTTTTTGTTTTAATTCTAAATAATCTCCAATAATTTCAACAATATCAGCATTACTTCTTATTGTATTTATTTCTTCTTCATTTATATAAGCCATTATCTTTCCCCTTATTAATTGCTAGTACCCAATAAGTGGATATAAAATTAAAAATCGTTATTATTTTATCACTTTTATAATATTATTTCAATATTTTTCTCATATTTTTATTCAATTGGTTTAATATTTGTTTCTATCTCTTTTTTTATTTTTAATATCAAAAATTATTTCGTTATAATCTTTATTATCTTTTATACTTTCTTTAAAGGTAATATCTTTTACATCAAAAATAATATCATTTGCTTTTTTTTCTTGTAATACAGTTGTTGGATCTAATAATGTTTTCATTATTATTAATAAAATGATATCCATTATTTGATTATTATTTATTAATTGAACTATATTTGGTATTAATGATAGTCGATGTAGACTCTCAATATACCATAATATATATTCCAAAATTTTTCTATTAATTTCTTTTGGGTCTTTTTTTTGTAAGTCATTAAATGTTTCAATAATTTTTTGTTTTAATAAATCTCTTTTTTCATTTATTAATATCATATTTTTTAGTTTGATAATATTTCCTAATACAGTCATATAAAGTTGTCCATTATTAAAATTGTTGTTTACATAATTATAAAAATCAGTAATTTCAGGATTATTTATTTTTTTTACTTGCTTTTCTAATTCATCAATTTCTTTTTTATATTCAAATCCTTCAGCAAAAATTTTGATAATTTTGTTATGCATTTTACTAAATTCATCTTTTATACTTGGGTTATTTGTATTCTTTACAAATTGTTCTTTTAATTCTTTGTTGTTCAATATATATTTATATGTATTTGCTTTAATTTCTTCAATTTCTAGTTTTGCATAATTATATCCATTATAGTATTTATACTTTTCTGTTTCTTCTTCAATTTTATTTTTTAAAATTATTTCTATATCGTACTTATCTTTAATTTTAAGTAATTGTTCATAAAATTCATCTAAATTACAGTAATAATTTAAGTTGTATAAGTCACATTCTTTAATGTTAAAATCAAGTTTAAATTTAATTTTTAGTTGTAAATATAAACTTTTTATTGTATTTACAATAAAACTATATTCATTATTTATATCATTAATTGAAACCCAATTTAGATTGTTAAAATGAGAAATCATTTCAATTATTTCTTGATAATAATCATGATAATATTCATTGTCTTTTTGAGGTATATATTTTTTTAATGATTCGCATTTTTCTTTATAATATTTTTCTAAAACTTTTCTTTGTTTTTTAGCTTCTAATAATTTTTCATAGATTTCATCAAAACTTAAATTTAAAATATTAATTGTAAATTTATTTGGAATATTATTTAACCTACAAAACAAATCGATAAAATCCTTTATTATATTTAAAATGTTTTCTTTAGCAGACATAAAAGCATTGGTGATGCTTATTATATCACATGTTGGAGATGTTTTTGAAAATATGTTTATAAATTTTTTAATAATTTTAATATATGATGCGTAAGGTTCTTCGTTTAATAATTCAAAATATTTTACAGGTAAATATTTTTCTAAATCTTTTTTCATCATTGCTATATATGCAGCATTATTTATTTTATTTTGTGATTGATTTTCTTTTTTATTATTATAGCTAGAATATTTACCATTTCTTTCTTTTAGTTGTTTTACTAGTGTATCATATGCTAGATTAATCTTTTTCATCATTTCTTCAGCATAACTTTTATCTTTTATTGAAGTAGTGTCAGGATGATACTGTTTTGCTTTTTGTCGATAAGCATTTTTTAAAGTGATTTCATCAAAACCTTCTTCAACTCCCAATAAATTTAGTGCTTCATAATAATTCATTATTATGCCCCCTTTTTTGATGCTTATTATACTAGCATGCTTACTTTAATTTGTCAATTTTTCTTATTAAATTATAAATTATGCTTATTAATAATATGGATATTATTGATCCACAATAAATATCTATATATTGTGTAAATATTGCTGATAATAATCCTATTATTATTCCATATATTATTTTTTTGTTTCTTTTAATAGGGGTACTTAACATATCTGGTGCTATAAGTATCAATGATAATATGGCATTGCCATTTAATATATTAACTATATTAAAGTTATTTAATAATCCTATTAATAATATAAAACTTATAATACTACTAAGAGTTATTTCTTTTTTATATATTGTAAATATACTAAAATATATAATTAATAATAAACCAATTATAATACTACTACTAGCAATACCTGCAGTGTTTCTACCAAAAAGCAAATCTAAAAATGAAAATGAATAACTTTTTGTCGCTTCTGCTAAATTCAAATAATTATAGTTTTTAAATATTATTAAAAATAATAAAATAAATAATATCATAAATGTTGTATTATTATATTTTAATACTTTTGATAAATAATGATTTAATATTAATCCTATAAATAAAGTTATTGTATAAATCAATATATTAACTGATGGTGGCATAAATAAAGGTATTATTAAAATATTTAATACTTCTAAATTTAACTTAATTTTCTTTTTAAATATTAAACAATAAATAGTATATATTATTAAACTAATAATTAATAAATATAATATTTTAAAAATTTCTAAAAAATTAATTAAATTCAAATTGTATAATAAAATACCATTTTTATATATTCCATACATTATCAATGGAATTAATCCATAAATATACCTTAAAATGTATTTATCTATTGTAATTTTAGAATTAATATATATTCTATTCATTTTTATCATCCTTTATTTTTGCTCTCAAATTAACTAAATTTGGACACATAAAACTACATAAGCCACAATCAATGCATTTATCTAGATTCTTACTATTAATCATATCTACTTTTTTAGGGCATACTTTTAAACATAAACCACAATTAATACATTCATTGTTTTGTTTTGGAATCTTTTGTAATAAATGAATTGATTTAATTTCATCATCTAAAATATAATTATTAGAATCAGTTATTTCATATCCAGTCATTAAACCATTAATTATAATATGATTATATTTTAAATCTTTATAAGCATATTTTATTAAATCACTTATTAATGTGTATTTTTTAGCTCTTATTACCTTACATGTTTTATTGTCTGATATTGTAATTAGTTTTGTTGTGGTATCTAATCCTTTAAGATAACGATTTATAGTATCTAATTCTTCTATTGTTAAGTATAATGTATTTCCGTTTATATTTAATTTATCTAATAAAAATTCTTTTTTCCCTAGTAAATATAAATCTTCAACTAATGTTAATGTTATTAAGGGATATGTCCCAAATAAGTTTAGGCATTCATCTATTATATATGATTCATCATTTTTAATTACGAGATAATTGTTTTTGCATTTTGTATTTATTCTTAAATCATCTATTAAGTCTAATAGATCTCTTGTGTTTTCTTTTAATAAATATACATTATTAAAAACATTTATTTCATCATTTATAGCACTAATTACAATATTATCAAGTTTATCTAAATTAGTAAATCTATTTAATAACTTTATTTCATTATTTTCTTTAAGAACTTTTTTAATATTATCGATATTTACTTTTGTTTTTGGTTCTTTTTTATTTTCTTTTTCTTTAAAATCATTGGCTATTACAAATACATTTTGATATTTTTCATTAAATATTCCTTTTTTTATATCTATTATTTTGCCAGATATGCTTGATTTATAATTATTAATTTTTGTATTTATAAAAATATTGTCAAGTTTAATATTAGCATAATAAGGTATATAGATAAAATCAGGATTAATAAAGTTTTCAATTATAAAATTATCTTTAATTTTAATATTGGTATTTAATTTATAAAGATGCATTGTTTTTTTCCTCATTTCTTTCTTTTAAATAGTTGTATAAATTATTAGCAACATTTTCAGGTATTATTTCTTTTAATTCAGATATTGATGCTTCACTCATTTTTTTAATACTACCATATTTTTTTATTAATTCCTTTTTTCTAATTTTACCTATGCCATCAATGTTATCTAGTAAGCTCGCAATGGTGCCTTTATCTCGTAAAGTTTTATGATAAGTTATGGTAAATCTATGAACTTCATCTTGTATTCTGGTTAAATAATGAAAGACATTGCTATTTTTTTCTAAATTTATTGCTTCTAATGTATTGCCATCGATTAATTGATTTGTTTTATGATGATTGTCTTTTTTTAAACCACAAACTAATATATCTAGTTTTAAACTATCTAAAACTTCTTTGGCAGCTCGTATCTGATTTTCACCACCATCAACAATTATTAAATCTGGCATTTCTAATTTCTCAACTAATACTTTGTAATAACGACGATATATTATCTCTTTCATTGTATTATAATCATCATTTTTATCAATACTTACTTTATATTTGCGATATTCTTTTTTGGCTGGCTTACCATTAATAAATACCACCATGCCACTTACGGCATATGAACCAAAAAGATTAGAATTGTCAAATGCATCAATTCGATATAATACTTTCAAATGTAATATGTCTTTTAATTTGTTATTTGCTTCAATAGTTTTTTCTTCATTATTATGAATTATTTGTAATTCTTGCTCTAAACTAATTTTAGCATTGGCTTTTGCCATGTCTAGTAGATTTTTCTTTTTACCTTTTAAGGGATTATATACTTTAGTTTTTAATATATTTCCTATTATTTCTGTATTTATATTATCTTCTACTAATATTTCTTTCGGTATTTCATGTTTGGTATAAAAATTTAGAATGTAGGTATTTAATTCATCTTTTAAGTCACTAATTAAATAAAACTTATCGTTATGACCTCCAACTATTTTACCATTGCGTAAAAATAAAATTTGGATAGATACAAGTCCATCATCTAAGTAACTTCCTATGACATCACGATTTATATAATCGTGTAATTCTACTTTTTGTTTATCTAAAATTATACTAATATATTCTAATTCTTTTTTTAAACTTAAAGCCATTTCATAATTTAGGTTTTTACTATATATATTAATTTTTTCTTTAATTTTATTTATTAATATCTTATCGTTTCCCTTTAAAAAATCTAATATTTCCATCTCCATTTGATCAAGTTTTTTGGTATCAAAGTTTTTTTCACAATATCCTAAACATTCACCGATATGATAATATAAACATACATGTTTAGGCATCCCTTCACATTTTTTTAATGGATATAGTCTATTTATTAATTCAACTATTTTTCTCGCTGCATAAGCATTAGGATATGGTCCAAAAAGTTTTTTGTTGTCTTTTTTTCTTATGTTTAAATATCTGGATACTTTTAATTTAGGATAGGGTTTGGCAATATATTCTATATATGGATAACTTTTATCATCTTTAAGTAATATGTTATATTTAGGATTATATTCTTTAATTAAGTTTAATTCTAATATAAATGCTTCTTGTTCTGTCGTAGTTGTTATATATGTAAAATCTGCTATTTCACTAACCATTATTGCTGTTTTTCCTGTCGCTGTCCCTTTAAAATAACTATTTACCCTTTTATTTAAGTCTTTGGCTTTACCTACATATATTATATTATTATTTATATTTCGCATTTGATAGGAACCTGGTAGATGAGGAATTGTTTTTAATTTTTCTTTAAACATATTTTTCACCACCATTATTATACTACAAAATTTGTTGTTTTTACGATATAATATTAATTGTGATGTTATGAAATTATTAAATGTTAGTGAATTAACCATTAAAAAATCAAAATTTATTGCTTTTTATTACCATATTGATGATATTAATGAAATAAAGTGTATCATTAATAATCTAAAATTAGAACATAAAAAAGCTAAACATGTAGTTTATGCTTATAGATTTTTAAATACGGCCGGTAAAAGTGATGATAAAGAACCTAAAGGAACTGCTGGGTTACCACTTTATAATTTGTTAATGCAAAAAAAATTGAATAATAAATTAATTGTTGTTGTGAGATATTTTGGAGGTACTTTGCTTGGAGTAGGCCTTTTACAAAGAACTTATAAAGATGTTGCCAGCAAAGCAATTAAAAATGATTGATTACTCAACCATTTTTTTAATTTGATCCATGTTTTTAAAACCTAAATCTCTTTTAACTTCTTCACCATTATTCATTAAAACTAATGTCGGAATGCTCATTACTCCAAATTTTGCAGCTAGTTCTTGATGTTTATCTACGTTAATTTTTATTATATCAATAAAGTCCACTTCTTCAAGAATTGGAGCAAGCATTTGACAAGGACCACACCAATCTGCATAAAAATCTACTAAAACTTTCCCTTCTTTAACTAAATCTGTAAAATCTTTGCTACTCTCTAAATGTTTAACCATTTTTTCCTCCTTATATTATAACTGTATTTTCAAAATGTATTTTATCATCATCAATTAATTTTTGTGCATCTTCTTTAGAAATTATACTGTAATGTACTATTTTGTGTAATACTTGAAAATTAACTGATTCTCTATCTTTTTCATTTTTCATATTGTCAACAATTTCTGCTATGTCTTCTAATGCTAAAGTTGTATCTACTGCCATTGGGCCAATTACTGGAGTTCGTTCAAGTATTATTATGGCAAATTTTGAATCTTTTACCATTGCATTTGTTTGGGGTAAATGAAACATTATAAATACTACTAAAAATGCCATTATTATTCCTTCAATTATTCCTAAAATTGCTCCAAGAATTTTTGAGGGTATTGCTAAAATTACGGTTAATTTTAATATTTTTTCAATTAAACCAGAAATATTTATTAATATACTTAATACACAATATAATAGTATATATATTACAATAAATGAAATTAATTCATAAATTACTATATTTATTGATGTTATTCCTGCAAAAATACCACCAAAGTCAAAAAATGGTAAATATTTAATTAATATATCTGCAAGATAATCTTTAAAAACCCATGCTAGTACTAAAACTGCACATGTTCCAACTAATTGAACTAGACTTTTTATAACTCCCCTTTTAAAACCTAAAAGGGTAAATAAAACTATAATTACTGAGCAAATAATATCCACTATATTCATAATCAACACATCCTTATATTAATTATATTATAATTATGCTGAAAAATAAAGTAAAATATGATAAAATATTTAATGTGGTGATTAATTATGACAATTGTATTTAAAGTTAGTGATAATATTAAAGATAAAATGATTAAGTATTATCAAGACTTAAAAAGAGATAAAACTCCACCCTATGCCATTTTTCAAGCACAAGAAGCCGATACAATAATTACTTTATATGAAAGTGGCAAAGTTATGTTTCAAGGAATTAGTGCTGATATCGATGCTAATATTTGGATAGATTTAGAAAAAAAATTAAATAATAGAATCATTGATATTAAAACTGGTAAAGATAAAAAAGATAATAAAAAAAATGATTTAAATAATAGATTATTTGATAATTTTAATACTATTGGTTCCGATGAAGTCGGAACAGGAGATTATTTTGGCCCAATAGTTGTTGCTGCTACTTTTGTTTCTAAAGAAAATATTGATTTTTTAAATGAATTAAAAGTTACCGATTCTAAAGCTTTAAGTGATGATTATATTAAATTAATTGCTCCAAAAATTATGGCAAAAATTCCTTATAATGCTTTTATTTTAAATAATGAAAATTATAATAAATATTATAACGATAATTTAAATATGAATAAAATAAAAGCTATTTTACATAATAAAGTTTTGTATAATATGGTTACTAAAAATTATAATTATGATAAAATTGTAGTAGATGAATTTGCTCCGGCGAATAAATATTATAGTTATCTAAATGATGTTGCTAGTAAAGTAACTAATATTACTTTTGTTCAAAAAGCTGAGAGTAAGTGCTTGTCTGTTGCTTGTGCATCAATTATAAGTCGATATATATTTTTAAAAACGATGAATGAAATGAGTAATGAAATTGGTAGTACTATTCCAAAAGGTGCTGGCTTGTTGGTTGATCAATTTGCTATTGAACTTGTTAAAAATAAGGGTTTTGATGTTTTAAATAAATATGCTAAATTGAATTTTAAAAATACACAAAAAATTAAGGAATCTCTGTGATTCCTTTTTTATATGCATGATTCTAACAAAAAACTTATTAAAGCACTATCTTTATCCCAAATTCCTTTTTTGATATATGTATCAATTTTACATAAATCTACTAAATTTTTTTCAATTTCTTTATATGTATACTTTAAGGTGTTATTATATATTTTATTAATTTGCCAATCTTGTAATTTTAATTTGTTACATATTTCATTAAAATTATTATTGTTTTGATACATTTTTTTTACATAATACATTAGTCGATATTCACGGGCTAAAAGATTTATTAAAATTATAGGTTCAACTTTATATATTTTTAAATCATTATATAAATTGTATGCTAATTTTAAGTTTTTATCAATTACAGCATTTACAAAATGAAAGTTATTATTATCTATTACATTACTTATTGTTTTTATTAAGTCGCTATATTTAATAGTGGTTTTTTTATTATAATAAAGTATTATTTTATCTAATTCATTAAATATTATATCTAAATTATCATAACTATTATTAATTAAATAATTAATACATTTGTATTCTATATCATATCCTTTGTTTTTAACATATTTATTAATCTCTAATTCATAATCTTTATAATTAAATTTAGCTATATTTATTAAATTGTAATTAGTTTTTATTTCTTTAGTTATTTTTTTTCTTAAATCAATTGGATATTGAGTTGTAAATATTAAGGTAGTATTTTCAACTGGATTATTTAAGTATTTAATTAATATATCACTATCTTCTTCGCTTATTTTTTCAGTTCCAAAAAAATTAGCATTATTTATAACTATGTATTTTTTTTCTCCATTTAAAGAATAATAGTTTGCTTCTTCTATTATTTCTTTTATGCTAATTTTAGCCATATTAAATATTATATAATCATTTTCTGTAATTATTTTTTTAATTTCTAAATCTATTAAATGATATGAAGGTATACTTATTAAATAAATCATTTTAAATCACAATAATATTTTATCATAAATAAAAAAAAGAAGAAACCGATTTCTTCAATTTATATAACATTATATAATGTATTATATTATATGTTAATTTTATTTATTTGTATATTTTAATTTACTATTTTTAAATTATTGTTCTATTTCTGTTTTAGGATTTAATCTCTCTAATTTAGTTGGTTTTTCTAAAGAATCTTCAAAATATTTTTCAAATAAATCAATATCTAAAATTGCAAGTATTTCTTTTAATGTTATTAAATCTAGACTGTTAAAATAAGTAATTATTTCTTCTTTAGTTGCTCCTTCAATAAATAAAGCTTTTAATCTATTAGCGTTTTCACTATTCGTATTAACAAAATATTGAGCTTTTATTTGTTCTAAATATTCTTTTTTCTTTTCTAAATCATTTGCAAATTGTAATTCTACTGCAATATCATCAACAGATAGGCCTTTTCTTGCTCTTTCATTCCAATTTATTTTAAAATTTAGGTAAATTATATCTTTATCATCACTGTAAGTAATGACTCTTTTATCACTTAATATATAATTTATTATAGCAAAAATATAATTGATATATATAACTGAATCTAAAAAAGCTATTTCTATTCCTTTTTGATATGCATTTGTACCATAAAATATTGTAATATATGTTTTATCTTTATATATTTTGATTAATATACTTATTTTAGGATTATCTTTATTATCACCTATTAAATTTATCCTATCTTCAACTTTAGGACAATATTTTAAAATAGCATTTTTTAACCATTTTAATATATCATTTTCAAATATTTCTATTATTTCCATAAAACCACCTGAAATTATTATAATATATATGGTTTTTTTATTCAATATGGTGGATATGTATTAATCTTATAATCATTTTTATTTATCTTTATTTTAATTGTACCATCTATATCTGTTCTGTATATTTTTGCTAAAGATAAATTGTTTAAAGTTTCTATATTAGGATGATTATATCTATTGTTTTCTCCAACAGATATTATTGCATATTTAGGCTTTATACTATTTATAAAATCTATGCTAGAACTAGTATTACTGCCATGATGCCCTACTTTTAAAAAGTCTATATTATTTATTTTATAATTATTTATTATATTTTCTTCTACATCTAATCCAGCATCTCCCATATAAAGAAATTTATAATTGTTAATTATAGAATATAGTAAAATGGAGTTATCATTTTCATTATTGTATAATTTATTATTAAGAAAATATATTAAATTATTTTTTATGTTTATTGTTTTTAGATTCTGATAATAGTTAATTTTCTTGCTTTTTAATAATTTTATTATATCTAATTCAAGATTATTATATTCTCCATTATTAAATATAACATTTTTAATTTTAATATTATTAATTAAATTTAATGCTTCTCCAGCATGATCATAATCACCATGGGTTAGTATTAAATATTCTAATTTATTAATACCTATGCTTTTTAAAAAACTTATTGTATTATCACTAATATTATATCCTTTATTGTTTTTTTGCCAATCTTCTAAGGAATAGACTATTTTACCTCCTGTATCTATTAAAATTGCTTTATTGTGGGGATAAACAATTAATATGCTATCTCCTTGACCTACATCTAAATAATAAATGTAATGATTTGTATTTAAATATGGTTTTATTATAAAGATAATAATTATTAAAATATTTATTATGAGCCATTTTTTATTTTTTTTCATTAATATTAAAAAAATATACATTGTAATTACAAATATCAGAGGTATTTTAGGTATATTAATAAATATACTAATTTTATCCCCAAAAGTATTTAAAATATTTGTTATGCTTAATAAAATATCTAATAAAGGATTTAGCAAAGGCAAAATGAATGTTAAAATAGCAAGTGGAAAAACAAAATAAGATATTAAAGGAACAAAAATAATATTAATTAAAATTGTAGTTAAATTTATTTCATAATTAATATAACAATTTATTGGCAAACTAAATAAAAATGCAACAGTGCTTACTTTTGTAATAGTATTTATTTTATTACCATTTATTTTATCTTTGTAAAATAAAATTCCAAAACAAACACTAAAGGAATATAAAAAACCTAAATCATAAATTGCAAAGGGATTTATAAATATAATTAATATGGCTGTAAACAATAAGATTTGTAGGCTAGAATATTTTAAATTAAATTTTTTATTAATACTATTTAATATATAAAAATAAATTGCTCTATTTATGGATATACTATTATTTGTTATATATGCAAAAAATAGTAAAATTGCACTAATAATTATTAATTTTTTTAAATTATCTTTTTTAAATATAAAATTTAATGCTAATAATATTACTGCAATATGCATTCCTGATATAGCTAGTAAATGTGCTGTTCCATTATTTTTATATATATTATATTCTTCATTACTTATTAGAGCCTTATCACCAAGAACTAATAATAATATATAGTCACTATTTTTTAAATTATAAGCCCTTTTTATTAAATAATCTTTTGCTTTTTCAAATATATTATTATTTCCATATATATTTATTTTACTTGCATTAAATATATAATATATTTGGTTATTATAAAGATATTTTTGATAATTAAAAGTATTTGGTATGGTATTGTTTTTAGGTTTAGAAAATTCTCCTTTCAAATCCACCATTTTTCCTATAGTAATTTCTTTTTTTGTTTCATTTAATTCTTCTTCACTATTAAAATAATAGTTTACTATTACTTCTTCTTTAGCTTTAATATTAATTTTTAATTTATTGCCATTTATATTATAACTTAAAATTTTACCAGTTAAATTATTTTCATTGCCATTATATTTTGATTCATATTTAATTACTATAGTAAATATAATTATGTATAAAGTTGCTAATAAATATAAAAATATAAGTAATTTGTTACACTGTAATATAATCTTTAAGTTTTTCAAATGTTGCATCTCCAATACCACTTACATTTTTTATTTCTTCAATATTTTTAAATAAACCATTTTCAGTTCGGTAAGTTATAATACTACTAGCTTTAACTTCTCCAACGCCTGGTATTTCCATTAGTTGACTTAAATCAGCTGTATTAATATTTATTAGATCAGTTTTTGCATTTGAATCAGTTGAAGAATCATTGCTACTTATAATACTGATGCTTCCTTCTGTACATGTATTTATAATATAAGATTCAGTTTTACATGTTGGTTGTATATTATTATTTTTTTTAATTTCATCTTTAGTAAAAATATATATTACTAATTCATCTTCTACTTTTTTACTTAAATTAATATTATCAGTGTATGCATCTTTAGTTAAACCACCAGCTTTATCAATTATGTCTTTTATTATTTCTCCATTATTGCTTTCATATACTCCAGGATTATTTATTGCCCCTTTAATATCTACAAATATTTTCTCATCGTTATTTGTTTCTTTATAATCAATTGTTAATTCATTTGTTTTGCATATACAATCTTTATTATAAAAATTAAAACATAAATAAGATAAAATTATAATTAAAAATGCTAGAAATGTTATAATACCAATAATTATTTGTTTTTTTTCTAATATTTGCATATTCCTCCTTTCTAAAAAAGTCTATAATGACCTTTCAATATATATTTTAAAAAATTAAATATCATATTCTTTTTAAAATTAAAAAAAGTATCATTGCGATACTATTTTAATATTTCTAATGCTTCATCAAACGTTGCAACACTATAAATCTTAATATCTAAATCAAATTCATTTTTTACTTCTATGGCTTCTTCATAATTTTCTTTAGGACATAAGAAGATATCAGCGTCATTTTTGACTGCACCAAGTAATTTATATTTAATGCCATCTATTTCTCCGACATTACCTAAAATATCTATTGTACCCGTTCCTACAATAGTTCTTCCTTTAGTTATATCATAATCACTTATTGCATTATAAATTGCCAAACTTAACATTAAACCACCACTAGAGCCAGATTCACTAGATTTGGTTGAAATTTCAACTTCAGGATTAGTAGTATATTTATATGTTGTTAAAAATGCTACTCCAATTTTTAATCCATCTCCACTTTCATATACTTTAGCACTGCATTCTTTTTCTTTTCCATCTCTATTTACTTTTATTTTAACTGTATCTCCATTATTTTTCTTATTGATTATAGTTTTTAATTCATCAATAGTATTTATTTTTTTTCCATCTACACTTAATAGTTCATCATATATCTGTAAATCTGTTTTTGCTTCTTCTGCTATAAAAATAATGTTATTGACATTTTCCGTTATATTTATTTCTTTATCAGCTTTTGTAAATGCTAAAATAGTTGCATTATCTATTGATGATTGCATATATAATCGTTCTAGTTCTAATAATTCATTTACGGATTCATCTTCCATTGTTATTTCATCTTTATCTAATATATCCCAATTTGGAATAATAGCTGCTAAAAGTAACATTGGAATCGTTCCTTTTACTAGTGATACATAACTCATATTTAATGATCCATTATCTTCTAAATTCGTTCCAGCAACTTTAATTCTATCTTCTAAATTTACTATCCCTCCTGGGGTATATATTACATAAGGTAATTCATAAAAAAACATAAAAATTAGTATCAACCATACTATTAAAAATTTATAGTTATTTATTATAAATTCTTTTATTTTATCATATATTTTATTAAACAAAATTAATCACCTAATTAATTATAGCAAAAAAGGATATACTTATGAAAAAAATTTTATTATATTTGACAATTTTTATACTTATTTTATTAATATTTTTTAATTATTCTGTTGTTTTAGATAGTACTATCTTTGCTGTAAATTTATGGTTATATAAAGTATTTCCTTACTTATTCATTATGATAATTATTAATGATATTTTAATATGTTCAGATTTTCAATCCTTATTTAAAAATACTAGTCTTTATATTTTTATAATGTCCTTATTAAGTGGTACTCCAACAAGCGCTTATATAATAACAAATTTATATAAACTAAATAAAATTAGCAAAAATAATGCCAATATTACTTTATTATTTACATATTTTTCTAATCCTTTATTTTTATATACAATTTTAAATGCTATTTTTTTATCTAAATATATAGCAATAAAGTTAATGTTAATTCATTATTTAAGTAATATAATTATTTTTATTATTTATAATAAAAAATTAGATCGTTCAATTAAATCTTTTAATAAAATTAATATTAATATTACTGAGTCCATAAAAAAAGCAATGAGTACAACTTCGATGGTTTTAGGTACTATTACTTTTTATTTAGTATTGAGTAATGTTTTAAATCTAAATTTCTATTTAAAAGGATTATTAGAAATGACTCAAGGTTTAAATTCTTTAATTAATTTAAGTATTAATTTTAAAGAGATTATTGCAATGATTTTTATTTCTTTTGGTGGTTTTTCTATACATACCCAAGTTAAATGTATTGTTGATGAAACTGATGTAGAATATAAATATTATTTTTTAGGTAGAATTTATCAAACTATTATTGCTGTATTATTAACTTTTTTAACAACTATTACCTAAACAATTACTTATATTTATTGGCTCATATCCTATATAATTTATTAATATATCATCAATAGTATTATTTCTTAATATGGTGTTATTTTCATTAGAAGTATGTATTTCAATATCAATGAGCAGTGTATAAATTGAATTTTCTCCTAGTTCACTATTATTTCTTAAATAAACATTCGCTTTATCTATATATACTGTCCCTTCATCTAATGTCCATTTTTCTGTCTTGCTATCACTTGCTAAATATTTGACTACATTTTTAGTACAGGTAATTGTTGATGATGTCGAATCAGTAAAGTTAATTGTAAATTTTAATTCAGAATTTGATGAGTTATCATCAACGCTTTTGATAATTTTATTTCTTATATCATCTTCTATTGTTCTAATTATTTCTGCTCTTTTTATTTGGTTTCCTTTAGCATATTTATTGTTTGTTTCTGTATTATTTATATCAACCAATAATTTTATCATAAAAGCAAGAACTATAGAAATTAAAGCTATGCTTATAATTACTTCTACTAATGTAGTTCCTTTTTTATTAAACATTTTAACCTCCTATAAAATAGGGATCAATATATGTACCCTGCCCTTTAATTAATTTAATTGTACTTTTTAAATAAAATACCGGTTTAAGGTCATATTCATTGGTAATTTCAGCAGTTAAGATATTTGATGAGTTATCTAAATAATAATATTTATCTAATAAATCTTCTTCTGTATTTAATTTCGTTATAAACCAAGTATTACTATCTACTTTAAGCCAATTATTTCCTTCATTATCACTTGCTCCTAAAAAGTCACTAATATACATTAAACCAACTTCTCTTAATATTGTAGAGCTTTCCATTTCAGCATTGTATATTGCTAATTTATCATTTAAAGTTATGCTTTCATCTATACCACCAATGTGCCAACTTGCAGGTTTAATTAAATCTATATAATTTTTTATAGTATCAAAATATGTTGTGGTGTCTATCATTGATGAATTTAAATAATTTATTAATTTCGTTGAACTATATTCTCCTGTTTCTAAATCTATTGCAAAGTTTTTTATAGGTTCATTTTTAATTAATTTTATGTTTCCATCAAATATGCCAATAATTCGATATAAATTATCGCTTGGACATGGATTTGTATCTGATCCAAAACATACATAGTTATTGGGATTTGCTCCAACAAACCGGTATGAATAATCATTAAATGAATCTATATAATTTTGATATATTATATTGTTGCTTTCGTCTTTAGCTAAATTTATTAAATAGTAATTAAATTCATCACTATAAATATCTTCTTTAATTTGATTATTTATTCTAGATACTAATAAACGATTGTTTATTAAATTGGTAACTATAAATAATAAAAGCATTAAGAATACTAGAAAAAAAGAATAAACTAAAGATGTAGATAAAAAACCTTTTTTATTCATACTAAATTCACACTCCTAATGATGTAAAATAAGAGCGACAATTTGTATCGGTTCCCCATACACAAGAAATAATTGCCCCTTCATCTTCTATATTTTCAGATATTTTTTCGGCATATTCAATAACTAATAGATAATCGTGAGTTGTAGTATTTAATGATTTAACATAATTTCTAGTATTATAACTCAAAATTTCATATGAATTTTTACATACTTCATCTGTATCTATACCGGGGCCTTCACATTCATTTATCATTTTTTGTGAAATTAAATAAACATGTGATATGTTAAAATAACTATAAATACTGGCAAAATTTATTTTATCATTATCATTAGTAAATAATCCACCATATTCATGAGATAATTGTGTTACATAAATATTATTAAATGCTGTTGTTTTAACTTTTTCTATTGTTGAATTATTCAATAAAAATTCTCTAATATAGTATGTGCGATAAATATATGCTGTATCATCATAATATACTCGCTCTTCTTCATTATTAATTATATTATTATATGAACTATATAAATATATTAAAGCGCCACATAATATTACAACTGTAACGATAGTCTCAATAAAAACGAACCCTTTTTTCATTATATCCCTCTATTTTAAATTATAACCTAATTATAGTTTTAAAACAAGAGTTTAGCCATTAAAAAAATAAATACATATAATATATCAGGTGATATTATATGTATCCTTGCAAACGACCTAATTCTGGTTTTACTATAATTATTTTATTGATTTTATCTGTATTGATATTTTATCAATTAATTCTTACTTTAATTTTACCCTTTAGATGGAATATATTCTTATTATTACTTGAATTATTCTTGTTTTTCTTCTTTCTCTTCCGTATAATATGGTTTTATTAAATCTTCAGTTTTAAATATATAATCAATAACTTTATTATTGGTCATACATTGATTAAATATAGAGTCTTCTTCTTTTATTTCTGGTGGTAAAGTTATTAATATAAATAATAACTTTTTTTCATGAGCAAGCAATGGAAATTTATAAAAATATCTTTCTAATGCTTCACTAAAGTTCATATTTAAGTATTCATTTTTATATAATTTTACTATATCTATTACGGGTGTATCTATTAAATAATTATCCCAACTAATTAATACTTCTTTATTGCTTTTTAAAAAGTGATCAATACATAAATTGTTATGTACTATACAAACTCGAATCTTAGTTTCACCTTTAATTAATTCATACCATTCATCTAATTCTTTACTAGCAAAATCTAAGGCAGCATTGATTTTATAAAAATTGCGCATTAATTGATATGTAGATGGGCTTTGATATACTTCATTAAATCCTATTTCATATAATGTATCATAATAATTTTTTAAATATGCAATATTGCTTTTAATATCTTCGTAAATTTCTTTATATGTATCTTCACTAACTTCTTTAAAATAGCTAGTTTTATTATGCAAACTAGCTATTAAATCAATTATATCATCACACATTTGTTCTTTTGGCATTCTTATAGTTTCTACATATTCAAATACATTGACATCTTTTCTTGATGCATCTATTAACTTAGGAAAATTATCAAATCCTCTGCTTATTAAATAATTGTATAACTCATTTAAGTCTTTATTTTTCGGTTTAACTAAAAAATTACCACTAGTTGTTTCAAGAATTGTTGCTTTACCTTTTAGTGTATAACGATATGGTTTATAAATAGATTTTAATATTTCTAAACTTCTATTCATTTAAATCAGGTATAATTAGCTTATCTCCAATTGCAACAGTACTCAAATCATTGTATTCATTTAAAACATTACTAGTTGTATTGTATTTTGTACATATTGTATCTATTGTATCGTTTTCTTGCATTATGTGTATGTGATAAGTAACAAATGATTCATCTTGTTCATTTATACTTTCAAGTATCGTTTTTTTGTCTTCTTCACTTACATTACGGGTTTCTTGAGTATCAATATTTTCATCACTTATTTCATCTAATATATCTTCCAAACTTTCTGTATCTTCAACCCTTTCAAATAATTCTTCTTTAGGTTCTTCTTCTTTTAATTCTAAAGCATTAATCGTATATTCAATATCTATTTTTAAAGTATCATTATCCTTTATTTCATAAGTAAAATCTTGAATTGCTAAATCAACTGTTTCACGATCAATTCTTGATGATATGTCTACTCTAAATGGTAATACATGTTCAAAATGCTCTTTATTAACACTTAATTCATGTGTTTTATAATCCCCACTAACTATAAAATTACCTAATATTTCATCATTGTTAACTGTAAATTCATGTTCTAGTGAAATACTAGTAATTTCACTAATATTTGATGTAAATTTAATATCTTTTGTAAATGGTATTATTAAATTCATAATTTCCTCCTTAATAAAAATTATGAATAATTTCTAAAAATATGATATAATATATCGCTATAGGAGAAATTATGATAAAAATTGCTAGAAAAGAAGTAGAAAATTATGAAGAATATGATCACAACTTATTTTGGGGCCCTCAACGTACATTATATAAAATATGTGATTTTTCATGCTACGATGATATGCCAAGCCGTATAGCTTTTTTAAAATATATTTCTAGTCTTGAAAATATCCCTGGTTTAGTTTTGCCAATTAATTTATTAAAAGATTCAAAAATTTTTGGATATGAAATGCCATATATTGATGGCAGTTTAAATATTGATGAATTATTATATTATGGATTCAAAAATATTGATGTAAAAAAAATAATTGCTAGTATTTTTGCCAATTTAAGTGAAATTCATAAATACTTTATATTTAATGATGTTCGTAATGCCAATATTTTAATTAAAGGTGACAATGCTGTATTTATTGATTGGGATTTAGGCATCGAATTAGATTCTTTGGAAAAACCTCCGACATGTTATTATTTCTATGAATATTTTACAAGTCCCCAAAAAATAGATGATTTAGCCAAAGCATTTATTAGTGCATTATGTTTATTTTATCATGCAGATTTTGAACATATTATTGCTAATTATGGACCTTATGATTTTAAGCAACTTCTCATTTCTGCAAAAATTAATGAAGAAATTATTCATTGCTTTTCCGAAATTATTTTAGCTTATAAGCAAAAAAGATCAACTATAGATTTTGATTTTTCAGGGTTGTTTGAAAGCATTAATTTGCCATCAAAAAGAGAAATTAAAAGAATTAGAAATAGAATAAACCTTTAAATCTAGATAATTTAAAGGTTTTTTATTTAATAAACATAGCATCACCAAATGAAAAAAATCTAAAATTATGTTTTATTGCATAATCGTAGGCATTTAGTATTTTTTCTTTACTTGATAATGCTGAAACTAACATTAGTAAAGTACTTTTAGGCAAATGAAAATTAGTAATTAGACCATCTATAGCTTTAAATTTAAAACCTGGATAAATAAATATGTCAGTATTACCACTACATGGAACAAACTTTTCATTGTTTTTTCTTACTGTTTCTAATACTCTTGTTGAAGTTGTTCCTACAGCATATATTTTGCCTTTAGCATTATTTAATATATCTGCTGCTTCTTTAGTTAAAATATAATATTCACTATGCATATGATGTTTTGTTATATCACTAACTTCAACTGGTCTAAAAGTTCCTAAACCTACGTGAAGAGTTACATATACTAATGTGATTCCTTTTTCCTTTATTTTTTCTAAAAGTTCGTTTGTAAAATGTAACCCCGCAGTTGGAGCTGCAGCAGAGCCAATATGTTTAGCATATACTGTTTGATATCGTGATTGATCTTCTAATGTTTTATGAATATATGGAGGGAGTGGCATAGTCCCTAATTTATCAAGAATTTCCATAAGTATTCCTTTGTATAATAATTTAACTATAACTATTCCTTCTTCTTTTTTTTCAAGAACTTCGGCTTTTAAAGTTCCATCTCCAAAAGATATTATGGTGCCGACATGAAGCCTTTTTTGAGGCTTTGATAGGCATTCCCATAAATCATTTTCAATATTTTTTAAAAGTAATAGTTCAATAACTGCATGAGTATCATTTTTTTCACCAATAAGTCTAGCAGGAATTACTTTAGTATCATTTAAAACTAATATGTCTTCAGGTTTTAAATAGTCTATTATATTTTTAAATATGCCTTCTTTTAATTTACCAGTTTTTTTATCCATGACTAATAATTTTGAGTCACTTCTGTTTTTAAGAGGTGTTTGAGCAATTAATTCCTGTGGTAAATAATAATCATATTCATCTATCATTAATTATTCCTTCTATCTTTTCTAATACCTCTTTATTGATGTCATCAATGGCTCTAATTACATCATTTTTTACGCAGTCTATTTTAATAAAATTGTATAAATCAGTTAATTCTAAATAGGCTGTCTCAGCTTTTTTTAAATGTTCAACATTCGATTCATGTTGGTCAGTAATTTCTTTGCGACTTTGTTTTAAAATTATGGCATATTCATATGGCATATATAAAAATATTACAGCATCAGGCCTAGGTAATTCCATAATACCAAATTCTAATTCATCAAGTTTTTGATAAATCTTTAGTCTTTCTTTTTTGTTTTTTATTTTACCACCTTGATGGGCCATATTTGATTCAACATATCTATCTAATATAACTATATCTCCATTTTCTAAATGTTCTTTTATTTTATGTATGTTATAACGACGATCTGCTGCATAATAAGCTGATGCCACCAATGCATCTACGTTTGGTGCTCCTTCAGGAAACCAACCTTCACATATATGCTTTTTTCCTAAATATGGTCCACCTACTATCTTTCCTGTTGGACTATCATAGTTTGGAAAATAATAATTGTATATGGTTTGGCCCTTTTTAGCAAATTCTAAAACGGCTCTTTTAACTTGCGTTTCTTTTCCAGAACAATCGGTTCCTTCAATTACTATTAATTTACCTTTTTTCATAACTACCTTTCATATAATACAAATTTATATTTTATATCTTCACTATTTTCTTCCTTTATAATTCTTTTTTTATACTGTTTTTTATCAAATGATGGAAAATAAGCATCAGCTTGGGCTTCAGCATCTATTTCGGTTAAATATAATCTATCCGCATAGGGTAAAAATAATTTATATATGCTTGCCCCACCAATAATCATAACTTCTTCATCTAAATTTTTTAAATAATTTAGTAAATCATTAAAATCTTTATAAATTATTGCATTTTCAATATTATTTAATTTACTAGATAATATTATATATTCTCGACCATCAAGATGTTTTGGAAGTGATTTATAGGTGCTTGCTCCCATAACTATTTTTTTATTCATTGTTAAATTTTTAAAATTAATTAAATCTTCTTTAATATGCCATATTAAATCATTATCTTTTCCTAATTCATTATTTTTACCTATGGCAGCAATAATACTAATCATTTAATCACTTCCTTATTGAGCTATTGGAAATTTTATTGGCCCTAAATGCTCATAATTTTCTATTTTTATGTCTTTTAATTCTTTAGAATTATCAAATTTATAAAAATCTTTAATTTCTGGATTTATCCATAGTGTTGGTGCTTTTAAATCGCCTTGCTCGTCAAATCTTTTGATTTGTTCTTTTATTCCATCAATTTGATTTACATAGATATGAGCATCTTTTATGCTATAATCTATTGTTCCAGGTTTTAAGTCACATATTTGAGCAATTAAACATAATAATACAGAATATTGAGTTACATTAAATGGCAATCCCAAAGGAACATCACAACTTCTTTGGTGAACCCATAAATTTAAATAACCGTCAGTCACATCCCATTCTGTTGACCATACACAACTTGGTAAAACTGCAGTTTCTAAATAATCATCTTGCCATAAAGATATAACTAATCTCCTGTCTGTTGGATTATTTTTAATTGTATTAATAATTTTATCTGTAAAATTAAATTTATTAACTATATATCCATAAGCAGTTCCTATTGTATGTGCCATATCTTTGCCAAAATCTTTTTTTACTTCTTTTTTTACTAATTTATTATCTTCTAAAACATTTTGGGTAGCACACCAATAACCATCTTCATTAATTTCCCATTCATCCCATATATGAACATTTCTTTCTTGTAACCATCTTACATCATTTGATTTTGCTTGATATATCCAAAGCATTTCTAATATTGCTTGTCTAAAATATAATTGCTTAGTAGTTAAACAAGGAAATTCATCTTGCAAATTAAACTTTAAATGATAACTTGGTATTTTTATAGTATTAATTCCTGTTCTATTTTCTACTTCTTTGCCTTTTTCTAAAATTGTTTTACATAATTTTATATATTCTTTATCCCATTTTGACATAATAACCTCCTAATACCATAATGGGTATTTACTTGTAATTTCTAGTACTTCTTTATCTAATTCTTTTAATATAGTTTCATTATCGTGATTTTTTAATGCTTTTGCTATAATTTTGCCAATATGTTCAAAATCTTCTTCTTTTAATCCACGTGATGTCATCGCCGGTGATCCTAATCTAATACCACTTGTTACCATTGGGCTTTCAGTATCATTTGGTATAGTATTTTTATTAACTGTAATGTGAATTTTATCAAGTAAGTTTTGAGCATCTTTACCCGTTATACCACATGCACTTTTAACATCAACTAGTATTAAATGATTATCGGTCCCATTTGATACTATATGAAAGCCTTCTTCTTGTAACGTTTCAGATAAAACTTTAATGTTTTTTAATACTTGCATTTGATATTCTTTAAATTCTGGTTGTAATGCTTCATAAAAGCACTCTGCTTTTGCAGCAATTATGTGCATTAATGGGCCACCTTGAATTCCAGGAAAAATTGTTTTATCAATTTTTTTAGCAATTTCTTCGTTATTAGTTAATATTAAACCTCCACGTGGTCCTCTTAGAGTTTTATGAGTGGTTGTTGTAACAACATCAGCATATGGTACTGGTGATGGATGAAGCCCTGCAGCTACTAGACCTGCTATATGAGCCATATCTACAAAAAGATAAGCTCCAACTAAATCTGCAATTTCTCTAAATTTTTTAAAATCAATAAATCTAGAATATGCACTAGCTCCTGCTATAATCATTTTAGGTTTTTCTTTTAATACTTTTTCTCTTAATGTTTGATAATCAATTTCTTCTGTTTCTGGATTAACATCATAATCTACAATTTCATAATCAATACCACTAAATGATAGCTTGTGACCATGAGTTAAATGACCACCATTTGATAAATTCATTCCCATTACTTTATCACCATGATTAAGTAGGGCTCTATATACTGCCATATTAGCGCTTGATCCTGAATGTGGTTGGACATTAGCAAATCTTGCCCCAAATAACTTTTTAGCATAATCTCTTGCTGTGTCTTCAAAAATATCTATATATTCACAACCACCATAATATCTTTTGGCAGGATACCCTTCAGCATATTTATTGGTTAATATACTTCCTTGCAATTTTAATATATCATTTGATACATAATTTTCTGATGCTATTAATTCAATATTATTTTCTTGTCTTTCTCGTTCTTTTCTTAACGCATTTTCTAAAATTTTATCCATTTTTACTTCTCTCCTTTAATTCGACTAAATTATCAATTATCATTGCAACTGTCATTGGCCCTATTCCACCTGGATTAGGTGTTATTGCAAAAACTTTATCTTTTACTTTATCAAAATCTACATCACCAATTATTTTCCCGTCAATACGGGAGACTCCTACATCTATTACTATAGAATTATTCTTAACCATATAATCTTTTACTAAATGCGCACAACCTGCTGCACTTATTAATATATCTGCTTCTTTAGTATACTTTTCTAAATCTTTGGTGTAGGTATGTAATACTGTTACAGTTGCATTTTTATTTTGCAGAGCTAAACTTAATGGATGCCCTACTATATTGCCTCTACCAATGATTACAATATCTTTGCCTTCTAAAGAAAAGTTATATGCTTCTAATAATTTTATTATTCCTTTAACTGTGCATGGTAGTATTGTTTCTTTACCTAAATAGAGATTATAAATATTATCTTTTGTAAATCCATCTACATCTTTATTTGAATCAATTAGATTGCTTACTTTATCAAAATCAATTTGATGTGGAACTGGGCTTTGTAAAATTATTCCCGTTACTGATATATCATTATTCAATTTTTTTATCAGTTCAATTACTTCACTTTCAGGAGTATTATTTGTAAAAGTATATTTAATAGTTTCTATTCCAACATAATCACAATATTTTTCTTTGTTTTTTATGTATATTTTACTTGCTTCATTATCCCCTACTAAAATAATTGCTAATTTAATTTTTAAATCTTCTCTTTTTATTTTTTCTTTAATCTCATCTAATATTTTATCTCTAACTATTTTGCCATCTAATATCAAAACAATCCCCCACTTTCAAATAAGCTTTGGTTATGATTTATTCCTAAATGTTCATAACTTTTTTCTGTAGCTACACGACCACTACGTGTTCTTTTAATAAATCCTTCTTGTAATAAAAAAGGCTCTACTACATCTTCAATTGTTGTTATTTCTTCACCAATGGCTGTAGAAATAGTTTCAACTCCTACTGGCCCTCCATTAAACTTGTTAATTAATGCTTCTAAATATTCAATATCAATATTGTCTAAGCCATATTTATCAACATTTAAACGATCCAAGGCTTTTAAAGTTATATCTAAATCTATTTTGCCATTACCTTCTACTAATGCAAAATCCCTTACTCTTTTAAATAATCTATTCGCTATTCTTGGAGTTTTTCGACTTCTTTTAGCAAGTTCAACTGCGGCATCATCTGCAATATTCATATCTAATACTCGACTTGTTCTTTTTACAATATTTCCAAGTTCTATATCAGAATAATATTCAAGTTTATTTACTATTCCAAATCTATCTCTTAAAGGACTTGATAAATCTCCAGCTCTTGTTGTTGCCCCAACTAATGTAAAAGGTGGTAAATCTATTTTAACACTTCGGCTTTTTCCTTCTGTGCCAATTACAATGTTTATTGTAAAATCTTCCATAGCAGAATATAATATTTCTTCAATAAATGATGGTATACGATGTATTTCATCAATAAATAATACATCTCCAGCTTCTAAAGTTGAAAGTATTGCTGCTAAATCACCACTTTTTTCAATTGATGGGCCTGTTGCTGTTTTTATGTTTGATTCCATTTCATTAGCAATAATATGGGCAAGAGTTGTTTTCCCTAATCCTGGAGGACCATATAATAATACATGGTCTAATGGCTCATTACGCATTTTCGCTGCTTTTATAAATATTCTTAGATTTTCTTTAATTTTTTCTTGACCTACATATTCTTCTAAATTTTCAGGTCGAATGTTTTTTTCAAATACATCTTCTGTTTTTAAATCGCTATCTATAAACCTATCGTTCATGTTAACCTCCCCAAAGTTTTATAATATAATCTTTAACTTCTTGCCAGTTTTTTACTTTATCGTGTTTACTAGTTTCATTATCTACTAAAAATTTTAATGTTTTTATTCCATGATCTTTTACTTCATCTAATACCCATTCTTTATCATCTATAAATAAGTCTACTTTTTCTTTTTGACATGCTTTATATTTATGATTTTGATTATAAATTATCTTATCATAAATTATATTGTTTTGGCTTAAATACTTTTCTGTGATATGCTTCGATTTTAAGTAATTTAATGACCCTCTAGCTGTAATAATAACTATTCTAAAACCATTTGCATTTAAGTATTTTATTGTTTCTATAGCTTTGTCTTTTATGGTGGATTCTTTTTGGATTTTATATAAATATTTATTCAAAAATTTATTATACTCTTTTTTGCTTAAATTGTGATAATCTTTTAAACTTTCATCTTTAATAAATTCTTTTAAATATTTATTTGCAGTTTCTTTAGTATCTATCAATGTATCATCTAAATCAATTCCAATCGTCATTTAATCCTCCATAAATATTTTATCATAATTAAAAAAAATTTAATATACTAAAATTTAATATTGTTAAAACTTTATTAATAGTGTATAATAATTTTAGTATAAAGGGTATGTGTGATACAAGAT
The DNA here is from genome assembly GCA_944331865.1 of uncultured Bacilli bacterium. GTDB lineage: Bacteria > Bacillota_I > Bacilli_A > RF39 > UBA660 > Onthocola_B. Next base: position 31,196 of record CALVIZ010000007.1, read on the forward strand.
GTTTAGAGATTTTGATTACGAAAATAAACCTGTTGTTGATATAGTTAATGAAATGATTATTGATGCTATTAACAAAAAAGCATCTGATATTCATTTTGATCCAACTGAAAATGAATTAAATGTCCGCATTAGAATAGATGGGGAACTTTTAGAATACGCAAAAGTTCCTAATTTTGTAAAGAAAAATCTTTTAACTAGAATAAAAATTATTTCTGGAATGAATATTACAGAAACTAGATTACCTCAAGATGGTGCTATAAAAAATTTAGCAAATACAAATGAGTTAGATCTTCGTGTATCTTCCCTTCCTATTGTTGATGGTGAAAAGATAGTTATTCGTATTTTGAATTATTCTATGAGTAATAATGGTTTAGAAAATTTAGGCTTATCCGATGAAAATTTAGAAAAAATTAATAAATTATTAAAAATGCCTAATGGTATTATATTAACTTCTGGTGCTACTGGTACCGGTAAATCAACTACTGTATATGCTATGTTACAAATATTAAATACTGTTTCTAAAAATATCATTACTGTTGAAGACCCTGTTGAAATGAAAATACCTGGTATAAATCAAGTTCAAGTTATGAGTGATATAGGCCTTACATTTGGAAACACTTTAAGAAGTATTTTAAGACAAGACCCAGATATAATAATGATTGGGGAAATTCGTGATGATGAAACTGCTAGAATTGCTGTAAGAGCTTCAATAACTGGGCATTTGGTTTTATCGACTATACATACTAACAATTCACTTAATACTATTGAAAGATTATTAGATATGGAAGTTGAAAGATATTTATTAGGTAGTGCCTTAACAGGTATTATTGCTCAAAGATTGGTAAAAAAGTTATGTCCAAAATGTCGAGCAACTAGACCCACTACTAACTATGAAAAAGAACTTTTTAAAAAAGTTTTAAATAAAGATATTGATGAAATATATTCACCACAAGGTTGTAGTGAATGTATTAACGGTTATACCGGTAGAACAGCTTTACACGAAGTTTTAATAATAAATCAAGAAATTAGAGATGCTATTACTAATAATATTAGAAAAAATGAATTAAGACATTTGGTTTATGATAAACATGTTACTAGTTTGCTTAAAGATGGTTTAGAGAAAGTTGTTGCAGGTATTACAAGTATTGATGAAATATTAAGAGTTATCGATGTTGATGATGACTTTGGAGAAGATGAAGCAGATATAAAAGCTGCATTAATTGGTAAACCACAACTTAATACTGCAGAAGAAATATTAGAAATAAATAATGCTCATAACGAAATTGAAACATTATAAAAGAAGATTATTTTTGATCTTCTTCTTTTGTAATTCTTGTTCGTGGTTGTCCTTTTAGCCTTGTGTAGTATTCTTCTAAAGTTATATTTTCATTATATAAATGTGTTGCTAGTTCAACTCCCACAAAACGATAGTGCCATCTTTCATAACTATACCCAGTTATAGCTTCTTTTCCAAGTGGATATCTTAATATAAAACCAAATTTATGTGAATTTTCTTTTAACCATATTATTTCTGGATCTTCATCACTAGTTTTTTCTTGATACTTACCATTATCCATATATGCTATATCAAATGCAATACCGGTTTGATGTTCACTTGAACCTGGTAAAGCTACTTTTTTACATGCTTCTTCATATCCTACTTCATCAACAAATTTATCAAATACTACTTTTTGATATTCATATGGACGATAACCACTATCTACAATAATTTCTTTTAATCCAGCATCTAAAGCAGCTTGTTGCATTGCCTTAAAATATGGCAATATACTTGCACTAATCATTGGTTTAAAATTTGGATCACGATAATTGTGAAAATTATTTTCATTGTTATCGGTGATAACTAAATCTTCAGGCACAAAATCACTTGAAAGTAAATTTTGTTTATTGACTAATATTGCATAATTCATATTTTCATCTCCTTTTTTAGACAACTAATTACAAACTCTGATTAATTTCGTTGCTCTGTCTATTAATTTATCATCGGTTATGCTTTTGTTATATGCTATTATAAAATTTATTAAATCTTCTTTTAAATATTCTCTTTTCCTTAATTCATTATCATATTCTTGTTTTATTAAATATATTCTTTCTTCTAAATCTTTTATGCTTTTATACCCTACTAATTCTTTTTTAGTTTTTTTGATATTTTCTAAAATACCTATAACAATAAATAATACTATACAAAAATCCATGGTATAAATAGTCGCTAATATTCTTTTTATATTTATCGTGCCATCTTCATTTATAAAAGCACTTAAACTATCAGGATTTGAATTTTCTTGATAATTTAATTCAAATCTATCAGCACCAACCTGTAATGTATCAAAGGTAAAATCAACAGTTTCATAACTAGCAATGTTTCTTGTAGAAACTTCTGTATATTGTTGTTCATCTATTTTAGCTGCTATAGAATGGGCTAAAATACCAAAACATACTCCTAATGAAATTGTTGCTCCAATCGCCGCAATTTGCTTTCTAATTTTAAATTCTAAACTGTTAACTTGGTTTGCTTCTTTTCTTAATTCTTCCCCTTGACAATTAATATCATTTAATCTTTCATTTGCATTTTCTAATTTTTCAATTTTACTTTTTGCTTCTAAATCATAATTCATATTATTCATTTCTCTCCATTACTAATTAAAAATATATCCTTATATTTTTTCACTTTCTTCTTTTTCTCTAACTAATCTTAAATAAGTACTTTTAAACTCTGACATTTCTAATAAAAAACAATATTTATTATAAAATTCCCATAATTTATCTTTAATTTCTTCGACTTCCATGTTTGCTTTTTTATATTCATTTAATAAATTTAACAAATCTTCTTTTGCTTCTTTTGAATTAATTTTTTTCTTGTAATAGTTTAAATATTCTAAACTATCACTAAATGTACAAAAAAATAAAAATGATCCAATAGCTAAAACAAATAAACATATTATAAAATATATATATTCATATTCATTATGGTCTTTAGCATTTTCATTTAAAGCGCTTGGATATATAACATGTATATTTTCCTCACTTAAATCTTGTGTATATTTCTTTACTTCATAATATTTTTCACTATACAAGTCTTCTGGTGATAAAGCTTCTTTTCTTTCTGAATAACTTTGACTTTTTATTCCCAATTTTTCTAAATCTAGCAACAAATAATTTGCTAAATCTTCATAACTTATATGACTTACATCATATTCTTTAACATTTCTACTAAAATTAGAATATCTAGTAAACTTTTTCCCCCAAGTATCATATTCATATACATATGTTGCAACTCCATCGTTATATAATGGTAATTGATCACTTTCTGTAGTTATATTGCCATCTTTATCATACGTTGTAATACAAGTATCATATAAGCTCACTTTATGAAATGGTTTATATAATCCCCAAACAATACCTGTAACTCCACTTAAAACTCCAATAGAACAAAATAAATTTAACAAACCCTTTTTCAAATGTTGTTTTGCTACAAGTTCTTTTTTCTTTATACCAATAATCTTATAATTTGTTGATTTTATTTCTTCATCTTTTTTTGCCAGTTTTTCTTCTAAAGCTTTTACATTATTTGTAACTTTTTTTACTATTTTTTGATCTCTTAATTCTCTTGCTAAAATTTTAAGTAAATCTTCTTCTAAATATGGAAAAATTTCACCTTCGGAAGATTCTCTATTAACAATAATTGATATATCTTCATTTTGAATAAATTTTGTACTTTTACTAACAACTCTATTTAGATAATAACATAATTCTGACGATTGCTTTATATATTTTAGTAATTCTGAACTACTTTTTAATTTAAATTCTTCAAGAATTAATATTAATATGCTTTCAAATATAAAATCTATATTGTTTCCTAATTTATTCATATTACTGGTTTTTCTAAGATAATTTATTGCATCTTGAACAAATTCATCTAAACTTTCAGTTGTATCAATTTTATTAATATATTTTGCAAAAGTTATAAACATAAATGTATTCCATTCACCTGCATTATTTACCATTACATTATATAAAACATCATAATACTTTTTATAAACTGCATCTTTTAAATCTTCTTGGAAAAATTCACTTTTTACTTGAGCACATTCGTTTTCACAGTTACTAATAGTGCTATTTAAAATATTTTCTAATTCTATAAATGGCAATCCATTTTCTTTGTAACTTTCAATTCTTGATCTAATTTCTGCTATAATTTCTTTATATATTCTTTCAATATTACTCATAATTCCCCCTATAATTTATTAATTGGTTTATTTTTTTATATCTATTATTATCCACCTTATTCGTTTTTCTCCTTTACTAATCTAAGACATAATTCCCTAATATTTTCATCTTGTAATTTTTCCCCATATTCTTCAAATAAATTAATTAAATCTAATTTTATCTCTTCAAGTGATATATTTAATTCTTTTGAGTTAATTAATAAATCATTTAATTCCTGTATTAATCTTTCATATGTTTTTTTATCCCTACTTATGTTTGTCAATCGGTTTATAAAATGTAGTGATAAATATCCTGTTCCAAATAAATCAATAATTAATAATATTACAAATAGTCCTATTATATTAGATGATTCCCATACTTTAATAATATCATTATAATCTTCTTGATAATACCTTATTAAAAGTCTTTTAATATCATCATTTTCTGGTTTTATATAAGTACTTATCGTATCAATTAAATTTCTTTCATATTCTGATAAATCAATAGATAAATAATCACTATTTTCATCTAGTTTTACATCCTCATAACAAACAATATCTCTTTCATACTGTAAAGCATATTCTTCTCCAAAGGTAAAAAATTTATCAATTGGTTTTTCTTCCCAAGGTTCATATTCTATAATATCAAATCTATTGCCGTTTTCTAAATAAGGCATATAATCTGGTTCTAAAGAAATTATTGTATCCTCTGTAACTAGTTCTCTATTTGTTCTAAAATAATATTGTGTCTGAATTTTTCTATTTACAAGATAACTTGTTATACCAAAACCAATTCCTAATGCTAAAGTACACGCTAGGGCTCTTCTACAAACTTTCTTTTTCTTATTTAAATTTGTATAACGGTTAATTTTAAATGTCAAGTTTTCTTTATCTTTTTCAAGTTCATCTATTTCTTGCATATTTTCTTGATACATATTATATCTATCTTTAAAATGCTGGTTTATTAAGCTATCCATAAAACCTCCATATAGGTTTATATTTTATCAGTTTATTTCAATAAAATCAATTACTAAAATTCATACTCATTGTTAGATTTATCTACTAAACCAATTTTTACATCAGCATTTAGTTTGTTTTTTAATATTTCTACAAATTCTTCTTGTAATTTTAACATGTCTTCTTTATTTTCTATAAAAGCATCTAATGGTATAAATATATTTGTTGTATTTTCGGTAATTTTACTATTTTCTCCCTGACGCCATGTCCATCTTCTAGTTTTGACATCGTTGCCACTTACATATATTATTTCTCCTTTATCTGGATGTTCTACGCCTTCACCACCAAAAGGAATAAAATCTTCTGTACCTTTAGCTTCTCTGATTTCAATATCACCACTAAATTTATCAATATCGTGTATTCCTAATGGAATATTATACTTTAATGATAATGCATTTCCTAAGTCAACTAATGTATTTATATTGGGCATTTCTCCTTTTTTAACTGTTCTTGTAACTAATGCTTCAATAGAACACATATATTTATTTGGGTTAATATCTAATTTTCTAAAGGCATCACGATAATATGTTATCGGCACACTTTCTTTTATTACTTTTCCTTCATAATATTTTTGACAATTTTTAATGCTTGTTTTCAATAATTCATCAATAAATTCATGTTTTTCATGATTATTTATACCTCTAGCAATAATTATTCCAAAAACAGCATTATCTACTTTTTCAAAAAAGTCTTTACTTACTATAAATTTCATATACACACTTCTTTCTTTTACTATTATACAATAAATTGCCTATTTTTGGTAGCAACCAATTATTGGTTTATTATATTTTCTTCTTATATCCATAATAATTATGGAATGGTGATTATGTGAAAAAATTAAAAATATTTATAATATCATTGTTACTATTAATTCCTATTAATGTATTTGCATATTCAGATTTTATAATTCCCGGTGGTGAAACATTAGGAATTGAAATAAATAGTAAAGGAATTATGGTTATTGGTTTTTATCAAATAAATGGTAAATTTAATAAAGGTAATCCCGAATTAAAACCTGGAGATTATATCACCAAGGTTAATAATATTGATGTTTATACTGTAGATGATTTAACAAGTGTAATTGAAGATAATATTAGTAAATCCGAAGTAAAAATTACTTATAATCGAAACGGAAAAATTAAAACTAGTAATTTGGAGTTAGTTAAAGATGATAATATTTATAAAACTGGATTGTATGTTAAAGATTCAATAACTGGTATTGGTACTTTATCATATATTGATCCAGAAACTAAAGTTTTCGGAGCTTTAGGACATGAAATAGTTGAATCAAATACTAAAAGTACGGTTGAAATTAAAAGTGGTGTAATTTTTAGAAACTACATTACAAGTATAGATAAAAGCACCAATGGAATACCTGGCAGTAAAAATGCTAAATTTTATTACGATACAACTTATGGTAGAATTATAAAAAATACCAATGTCGGTATTTATGGTATATATGATGCAATGTTACCACAAAAAGATTTAATCGAAGTAGCTGAACCAAATGAAGTCAAAATTGGTAAAGCTTATATTGAAACTGTACTTAATGGTGAAGAAATAAAACAATATGATATCAATATAACTAGTATTAATGAAAATGCCGATATAAAAAATATTTCTTTTGAAATTACCGATGAAGAATTGTTAGATAAAACAGGTGGTGTTGTTCAAGGTATGAGTGGTTCACCAATTATTCAAAATAATAAAATTATAGGAGCTGTAACCCATGTAGTTATAGATAATCCAAGTAATGGTTATGGTATATTTATTACTACAATGTTAGAAGAAGGAGAAAAGTAATAAGCTTTTCTCCTTAATTTATGCGAATTGGGTCACTATTTGTCCCAGATCCACTGACATAAGTTGTGGAAGATGCTAGATAGAAGCAAGGTCGAATAACTGTTGGAATCGCTATGTTAATACTAGAATTAGATACATACCCTTGATACATAATTAAAAAAGCACTATTACTGCCACTGCTATCTCTTGATATAGACCACTCATTAATATAACTAGAATAATTAGACTTTAATAATATCCAATTTGAATTTAATGCTAATCTATAATCATTTTCGCTACTATTCCATCCTGGATATGTCCAATATGTATTTGTGGCTCCGTAATAATAATCACTTACATACATTAATCCTATTTTCATACTATCTGTTGTACTAGCTGAACTACTTCCGACTTCATAGTTATAAGCTGTTTTTGCTCCATTTCCATATCCATTAGCAGAAGTCATTCCTCCAACTTTCCATGTGTGTGTTGCTATTTTATTTTGCCATGTTGCACTTAAAGAATTGTAATATGTTGTATTAAGCGCTAGCCTTACATCGGAATTACTCCATGTATTATCACCGCCTATTTTCCAACTTTCGTAACTATAATTAGATGCTTTAATTAGTTTTACTTCACTACCAAATACTCCTATTATTCGATATAAGTTATCTTCTGGACATGTTGCTGCATCTGACCCAAAACATACATAATTATTTGGGTCTGCCCCGGCATATCGATATGAGTTATCTTCAGCACTATTTGCTAAACTACTTGTATGATAATATATTCCATTTGAACCTTGGCTTGTATATAAACTTTTTATATATTCTGCTAATAATACTGTATTTTCTGTTTCAGCACTTGTTGTATATACACTTGAATCTACTCCACTTGTATCTGTTACATATACTTTTATTGTATATGTTGTTCCTTTATTTAGTCCACTAAATGTATAGGTATTAGCTGTACTACTTGTAAACTTTCCATTATTTATTGAATAATAATATGTTGTTACATTATTTGTTCCTCCACTGGCACTTACACTTATACTTATTGATGATGTTGAAGTATCTGCTACTGTTACATTATTTACTACAGGATTTATATATTTATCAAAATAGACATAACATTTATCTGATTTGTTTGATTTTAAAGTTATGGTTTTTAATTCATCATTCCAAATTAATTCGTCACCATTTTCACATTCACTTAAAACATTATTAAATATATAACCTGTCTTTGGCCATAAACTAGAAGAAGATTTTTGATAAGTTCCATCATCTTGTTCTAACATTAAAGTTAAAAAGCCATTTGTATTTACTTTTGTTTCAGTATTTTTTATTTCATCTTTTTCTTTTGATATATAAATATAAATTAATACCGATACTATTAATAGAACACTAAATATTACTACATACTTCTTTTTCATACTACTCTCCATATCTCATATTGTGATATTACAAATTAATTATAGTACTCATTACGAGATATGTCAAGTAATTTAGTTCTTAAAATGAGATAATCAAAGTGGTGAAAATAATGGTAGGTAAAATACTTAAAACTATGCGAAGAAAAAGCAATTTAAGCCAAGAACAGATTGGTAAATTAATTGGTTATGCTAAAAATACAATATCACAATATGAAAATGAGACTCGTAATGCTGATTTTGATACAATAGAAAAAATTGCTAATGAATGTGGATATAAAATCTTATTTTATAATGAAGAAACTAATGATACACTTACAACAACAAATATTAATAGAGAAGAAATATAAAAAGGAGTTAACTAAAAACTCCTTTTAATATTGTTTACCTACATATAATCTCGTTGTTGCTTTTTTACCACAAACAACACATGGTCCAGATATTTCTTCATTTTCTATAATACAACGAGATTTCATTGCTGTGTCTTCTTTAATCTTATCTTCACATGTACTATTACCACACCAATTTATTTTTACAAAACCTGGTTTGTTCTTAGCAATAGCCAATAATTCATTATATTCTTTAACATCATATATCATTTTATCTCTTCTAGCTTTAGCTTTATTATACATATCATTTTGCATCGTTTCTAAAAGACTTTTTATCGTAGGAATTATTTCTTCATATGTTACATTAATTTTTTCTAATGTGTCTCTTCTTACTAATGTAACTTGATTATTTTCTAAATCCCTTTTGCCAAGTTCTATTCTAATTGGATAACCTTTAACTTCTGCTTCAGCAAATTTGTATCCGGGTCTTTTGTTTGTTTCATCAGTTTTATATGTAATATTTGCTTCATTCAATTTATCTTTTAAATCATTTAATTTTTCCTCTACTTCACCAATTGGGATTATTATTACTTTAAATGGGGCAATTTTTGGGGGTAATACTAAACCATGATTATCACCATGAACCATGATTATTGATCCTATCATTCGAGTTGATACTCCCCAGCTAGTTTGATATGGCGTTTTTAATGTATTATCTATATCTGTAAACCGAATTCCAAAGGCTTCTGCAAAGTGATTACCAAAATAATGGCTCGTTCCATTTTGTAATGCATAACCATCATACATCATGGCTTCAATAGTGTATGTTATTTCTGCTCCAGCAAATTTTTCCTTTTCTGTCTTTCTACCAGTTATAACTGGAATGGCTAAATATTCTTCTTGAAATTTTTTGTATATATTAAACATTTTTAATGTTTCTTCAATTGCTTCTTCACTAGTTCTGTGCATTGTATGACCTTCTTGCCATAATATCTCACGACTTCTTAAAAATGGTCTTGTTGTTTTTTCCCATCTAACAATAGTACACCATTGGTTATATAATTTTGGTAAATCACGATATGTTTTAATAATCTTTTTATAGTGATCACAAAATAATACTTCACTAGTAGGCCGTACACACATTCTTTCTTCTAACTTTTCTTTACCACCATGTGTAACCCATGCAACTTCTGGGGCAAAACCTTCAACATGTTCTTTTTCTACATTAAGTAGTGATTCTGGAATAAACATGGGCATTTGTACGTTTTCATGACCCGTTTCTTTAAACATTTTATCTAATATTTGTTCTATGTTTTCCCAAATTGCATAACCAAGAGGTCTTATAATCATACTTCCTTTAACTGTTGAATAATCTACTAAATCAGACGATAAACATACATCAGTGTACCATTTAGCAAAATCAACATCCCTACTCGTAATTTTATCTATTTCCATTTTATTACCTCCTTATTCAGCATTAAATTCTTCTAACTTATTGTCTTCGGTTAATATTTTATTAACTTTTGCTGTGGCATCATTTAATTTTTCACTACAAAATTTAGCAAGTTTCATAGCTTCAGTATACTTATTTATAGCTTTATCTAAATCGACATTACCACTTTCAAGTTCCTTAACTATTACTTCTAATTCTTGTAATGCTTGTTCAAA
>CALVIZ010000008.1 GCA_944331865.1 uncultured Bacilli bacterium
CCAATTAGCTCAGTCGGTAGAGCGCACGGCTGTTAACCGTTAGGTCGTAGGTTCGAGTCCTACATTGGGCGCCATAAGAAATTAAGCAAATCTATTAACTTAGATTTGTTTTTTTATTTAATGTTTTTTATTTAAGTATTTTTTTACTTTAAATAATATGCTATAATTAAAATAGGTTTAGGGATAGTTATGATAAAAGATATAGAAAAAGAAGTAAAAAACATCTATAATTTATTTTGGATATTTATATTTGCTTCAATATTTGGTTATTTTATAGAAGGCTTATGGACATTTTTGAAAAAAGGTGTTTTAATTAATCACTCATCCGTGGTTATAGGTCCTTTTAATTTTGCTTATGGCATAGGTGCTATTGTTTTAACATTTTTGTTATACAAAAGACAAAAAGATAATTTTTTAAAGTTATTTATATTAGGCTTTATCGGAGGAACTATTCTTGAATATTTAATGAGTTTTGGAATGGAACTAACTTTAGGTTTTACAGCTTGGAGTTATTCATCTAAACTATGGAATTTAAATGGTAGAGTTAGTATTTTATATTCTATATGTTGGGGAATACTAGCAATAGTATGGGTAAAGTTAATATTTTTAAATCTATTAAAATTTATTAAAAAAATGGATTATAATATTGGTAAAAAAATAGCTTACATTTTAATAGCTTTTTTAATATTAGATGCTTTATTAACAGGAATAGCATTAGAGCGATCTCGAGAAAAGAATAAAGGAATACCACCAAGTAATAAATTTGAAGAAGTACTTGATGAAACTTTTAATAAAGAATATTTACAAAATATGTTTAATAACAATTGGGGTGAATAAGATGAAAATCGTAGTATTTACATGTAGCACAGGTGGTGGACACAATGCTTGTGCCAAATATATAAAAGAAGAATTTAACTTAAATGGAATTGAATGTGATATTAAAGATTATTTTGAATTAGTTGGAGACAAAGCATCCAATGTAGCAGAAAAATTATATTTAGATTCAACTAAAGGTAAAGGAAGTATTTTTGGTGGTGTATATAAACTAGGTGAGTTATATAGCAAAACAAACATTCCAAGTCCTGTCTATGGATTAAATATGTTAGTTAAAGAAAAATTAAAAAAATATTTAAAAGAAAACAACTACACTTTAGCGATTGGAACACATTTATTTCCATGCTTAGCATTAACAAAATTAAAAAAAGAAGAAAATATTAATTTTATAAATGTTGCTACAGATTATGAGTGTATTCCATTTTGGGAAGAAACAAATCCTAATGAATTTGTAATACCTAGTATATTATTAAAGGATACTTTTTTAAAAAAAGGTTTTAAAGAAGAAACAATTTTACCAATAGGCATACCAATATCATCAAAATTTATTAACACTACTGGCTGTACTGATTTACCAAAAGACAAAGAAATAATTTTAATAGCATCGGGTAGTATGGGATTTGGTAATATTAAAGAAATAGTATTAAACTTATTAGCACAAATGAATAATGTCTATGTATTAGTTGTATGTGGAAATAATGAAGTTTTAAAAAACGAATTAAAGGCAATAACAAATCCAAATTTAATAGTGTATGGCTTTGTTAATAATATGAACGAGTTGATAAAATCAAGCACCATAGTAGTTACCAAACCTGGGGGACTAACCACAACAGAAGTAGCAGTAATGAACAAGCCTCTAATTCATATTAATCCAATACCGGGGGTAGAAGATTACAATGCAACATTTTTTGCTAGTAACTTTATGAGTATTAGAGTAAACAACATTAACAATTTAGTAGGAGAAATAACCCGTTTAATGAATGATAAAAATCTTCAAAACTTAATGATAGAAAATCAGAAAAAATACATAAATAAAAACAGTGCAACAGATTTAGTTAAATATATAATAGATAAATATGGGAGTGAAACATTATGAATGAAGAAAAAATAAGTATGTTAGAAAGATATGGAACAGATCTTACAGCTAAAGAATATATAACAGATCCAGCAATAGCAAGAGATGAAGAAATTAAACAAGTAATATTAACTCTTTTAACACCCGAAAAAAGTGCATTATTAGTAGGTAAACCCGGAATTGGTAAAACTGCTATAGTAGAAGGGCTAGCATATCGTATTCAAAAAGGGATGATACCTGATGCATTAAAAGGCTGGGCATTAATAAAAGTAAATATTACCAGTTTAATAGGTTCAACTAACAGCGAAGGCCAAATAGAAAATAGAATTGATTTACTAGTAAGAGAACTTGGTGAAAGAATAAATACAATAATATTTATTGATGAAACCCATTTATTAGTAAATAAAACAGGTGGTTTAGATTTTGCCAACATGTTAAAAGCTGGCTTAGATCGTGGAACAATCAAAATGATTGGAGCAACAACAACCGAAGAATATGAACAATATATTTTAAGAGATAGGGCATTTTTAAGAAGATTTCAAAAAATAGATGTTTTAGAAGCGGATAAGCCAACTGTAGTAAAAATATTAATGGGAACAATTCCCAAATTAGAAAAACAAATAGGAGTAAAACTCAATTATCAACCATTTATAACTGAAAAAATAATGGCATTTATAGTTGAAATGACAGATGAATATAAAAGAGTATATGAAGTTGCCAGTCGTTATCCCGATATTTGTTTAACAATAGTAGCTAACGCTTTTACATATGCATTATATGATAATCAACGCATAGTTACTATAAAACATTTTTATAAAGCAATATGTAATGCTAGAAACATATATGAAGATGCTAAGAAAAAAGAAATAGAAAGATTTAAAACCACTTTTGCTGAATTAATAACAGCAGAAGGAGTAGATCTAAATGAAACAGATTAAATTTCATTAAAATCATTAATAGAGTTATTAATGGTTTTTATTTGTTCATTAACTATTAAATGAGTAGTAGTAAGTAATAAACTAGCAATTGAAGTAGCATTTATAATAGCTTCTTTTAAAACATTTTTACTATCAATGACACTACTATTATCCTTATTTTCAAAAGTTTTCTTTTTAACATTATAAACTAAATTATAATCATTATTTTTAATTACATCTAAGATACTTTGATAATTTTCCCCATTGTTTATTAATATTTGTTTAAAAGGTGAACTTATTGATTTAACCATTATTTCATCTGCTACATTTTCTATTTTTAAAACATCACTAATTTTTAAAAAAGGAATTCCAGCACCTAATAAAATGCCATCATCGGCAGAATAAAGTGCATTTAAAGCATCATCAAATCGCATTTTTCTTTCTCTTCTTTCAATACTTGTATTACCACCAACATAAATAATACCAAAGTTATTTTCAAGTTTACTTAATCTATCTTTTAGTATTTCTAGTTCATATTCCTTCTTTTCTTTAGTTAAATCTTCTTTAACTTTAGCAATTCTATTTTTAATAGAAGTAGAACTATTTTGAATAAAAGTAGTAACATTACTATCTATAATAATTTTTTTAATAGAACCATAATTATTGGCATTTATCAACGCTTTTAAATCATCGATTATACTAAATTTTTTAATACCATATTCATAATTATTTAATAAAATAACATTTTCTTTTTCATAATTTAAAGCAAGAGCTTCATTAATTACATTATCAGCATAACTATCAGCAATTACTATTAAACATTGTTCTTTATTTAAAGAATCATTTATATAATCATTTAATAAATTCATATCTAAAATAGGACTATCAAATATTAATAAATTAGGATTATTTATAGTTAAAAATGATTTGTTTTTTAAAAAATATGGCGAAGCCAAAGAAGTATCAATAAAATATCCAGGCATAACTTCAGTATAATCTTGGTAATCATTTATATTTTCCATAATTTTAATATTTTTACATTTATTTAAACTAATATAAAAGTCAGTAATTAATTTACCAATTTTTTCATCATTTGAAGAGATGTTTGCCAATAACTCCAAATATTTATCATTAATAGGTATAGTTAAACTATCAAGTAAACTTATTATTTTATTACTAGATTCAAGCAACTCATTTTTTAATTTTATAGGATTATATCCTTTTTTAATAAATTCTAATCCATTTAAAAAAATACTTTCTAATAAACAAATAGTAGTTGTAGTTCCATCCCCAACTTTATTATTAGTTTTTAAAGCTGCTTCTTTAATTATTGTTAATATAGTATTAATAATTTTATTTTCGGATTCAACAGCATTAGCAATAGTAACACCATCATTAGTTATATAAGGTGATAAATTATCTTCATTAATTATTACATTACTTCCACTAGGACCTAAAGTAGTTTTAACAGTATCTCCAATTAATTTAATACTATCTTCTAGATATTTATATAATTCTTCATCTTTTATAACTTTTTTCATAATTCATCCTCCATTTCAATTATATTTTTCCAATATTTTTTAGGCATAAAATTTCTTTGACATTTTCTATTTTCTCTTTCTTTGATTGTAATAGTATTAAAAAATGTTTTCCATAAACTAGACCACTTAACATCATCGCCATTTAAATCCAATTTAATATTATTTTTAGCAATAACATAAAAATTATGTTTATCATAAATACTTAATAAATTATTTTTTTCATCTTCAATAACCCAATATTCATTTTTTAATCTTTTAGCAAAATGATTAGATAATAAAATTAAAACATTATTATCGGGTTTAATTTTAGCATATAAAAATTTATTATTTATTAACTTAAATCTTATAAATCCTTTTAATAAATGGGCTTCTCTTGCTACTTTATGCTCAACATCTAATGCTTTATTAACACATTTTAAATTTCGGTGATTAAATATTTTATTTTTATAGATAAAATAATTTAATAAAAAGTAATATATAAGCAATTCTTTTTTAACATAATTACTTAAATAAATATAATATATAATTTTAAATGCTTTTTTGTTATTTATTTCCAAGACATCATCTTTAATATCAGGTTTTAAAGAATAATCTAATAAATTAGGAACATATTCTATTTCATTTACAATATTAATGGGTTTTATTTTTTCTTTAAATAAATATTTTATTGTTGAAAGTAAATTATCTAAACTACCATCATATAAGATTATATAATTCATTAGTCAAATAAACTCAATTGAATAGTATTTTTATTATTAATCAAATTGCTAGTAATTAATTCTTTATTTAGATAATTTATATTTTGAAAATATTTATTATTACAAGTAATAAAATACTTAGCTTTTTTAATGTTTATTCCCATTTTAGTTAAATCTTTAAAATCTATAGTAAAAACCTTTCTAGCACTAATTATTTTTTTTGCGGATTTTAACCCAATTCCAGGTATTCTTATTAATTCATTATAAGATGCTTTATTTATTTCTTTAGGAAAGTATTCTAAATGTCTTAAAGCCCAATCAGTTTTAGGATCAACCAAATAATTAAAACTAGTATTATTATCAAAGAGTTCATTAACATTAAATTTATAATAACGTAGAAGCCAATCTGCTTGGTAAAGGCGATTTTCCCGAAGAAGGGGAGGCATACTTATCGATGGTAATAATTTATCATTATTAATAGGAACATATGCCGAATAAAAAACTCTTTTTAAATGATAAGTATGATACATATCGTTACTTTTTTTCATAATTGTATAATCACTATCTTTAGTAGCCCCAATTATCATTTGAGTACTACTACCAGCTGGAGCAAACTTTGAACTAATATTATTTCTAATAGTAAGCATACTATTAGAAATCTCTTTGCTTTTTTTATCTGGAGCAAGCATTTTTAAACTATCATCAGTAGGAAGTTCAATATTTGTACTTAAGCGATCGACTAAACTACCCAATTTTTTAATTAAATAATCACTAGCTCCAGGGATAGCCTTAGCATGAATATAGCCATTAAACTTATATTTATTTCTAAGAAGATATATAGTTTCAATTAATTTTTCCATAGTATAGTTAGGATTTTTAATAATAGCAGAACTTAAAAACAATCCTTCAATATAATTTCTTTTATAAAAATTTATTGTTATTTCACATACTTCTTCAGGAGTAAAAATAGCTCTTGCAACATTATTACTTTTGCGATTAACACAATATTTACAATCATACATGCAACAATTAGTCATTAATATTTTTAAAAGAGAAATACACCGGCCATCATTTGCAAAAGAGTGACATATACCCCAAAATGCAGCATTACCTAAACCATTATTATTTTTTCTTTTACTGCCACTAGAAGAACAAGAAGCATCATACTTAGCACTATCAGCTAATATAGTTAACTTTTCCATCAATGTCATAAATATCACCAATAATATTATAACACAATACACGAAAATTTGTTTGCTAAATTTTTCCAAAAAAAATAGCTTTACGCTATTTAGTCATCATAATTAGTTATAAATTCCAATTTATCTTCGGCTTTATCTAAAATATCTTCAATACTTTCCAAGTCATAATCATAATTTCTAAAATCATTATAAGATAAAGTATTATTTCTATACATTCTTTCTAATTTATCTTCATAAGTATCTATTTCATTATCCAATTTTTCTATTTCTACTTTCCATTCCCAGAATAAATTAATAGCATCACTTCTATTACTTGGAGTACTTAATTTATTTATACTATCAAGTAAATCATTAGCTTTATTTTCATAATCTTTAATAGTATTTTCGATATTAGAAGTATCAACAGTTGTAGTACCCTCGCCATTATTAATAACAGAATCATTAGAAGAATTTATATTGTTTTGATCAAGCAAAGCATCAATTTTATCTTCTAATAAATCTACTTTATCTTCTAATCTATCTACTTCATTATCACAGCCAAATAGTAATAAAGACATACCAATAATAATAATTAATTTTCCAACTTTCATAACAATCACCTAATTAATTTTAACATATAAAGGTCTATTTGCCTAGAGTATATTTTTTTAAAATAAATCAACAATAATAATGGTGGTAAAAATGCGTAAAACAAACATATCATTTGGTTTAGTAAATATACCTATAAATATTAATCCTATAATACAAGATAATGATATAACTTTTAATCAATTACATAAAAAATGTTTATCAAGAATTAAATATATAAAATATTGTCCTCATTGTAAAAAAGAGGTCAAACAAGAAGAAATAATCAAGGGCTATAAGATAAGTGATAATGATTATATAACTTTAACTAATTCTGAATTAAAAAGTTTACAAGTAACAAATGAAGATAATATAGAAATTATTGGTTTTATAAATAGTTTAGAAATTGATCCTATATTTTATGAAAAAAGTTATGTTATAACTATTACTAAAAAGAGTAAAGCATATTCTTTATTTAAAGATGCATTAGAAAAAAGCAAAAAAGTAGCAATTGCCAAAACAGTTATAGCGACCAAGTTTTATTATGTAGCAATAAGGGTAAAAAACAATCATTTATTAATGAGTACTTTATATTTTAACGAAGAAATTAATTTGCCAGAAGCAAGCATTGATGCTAAATACACTAAAAAAGAACTAGATTTAGCTATGCAGTTAATAAAATCTTTAAATATGAAATTTAATCCAGAAAAATATATAGATGAATATCAAGAAAACATAAAAGAAGCAATAATTAAAAAAGAAAAAGGAACAAAGATAAAACCTGTAAAAGCCAAAAAGAACAACAATATAAAAGATTTGATGCAAGCCTTAGAATTGAGTTTAAAAAATGTTTAAAGAAAAAAATTTATCAGTAATGTTACTTTCTGAATATCCCTTTACTTTTAGTAATAAATACATTTATGAAATAAAATTTGATGGCATAAGAGCATTAATATATGTTAATAAAAAAATGATAACTATAAAGTCAAGAAATAATATTGATATAACTAATTTTTTCCCTGAATTAAATAATATAAAAGATATAGTTTCAAATAATAATGTAATATTTGATGGTGAAATAGTTATTTTAGAAAATAATAAACCAGCATTTTCTAAAGTTCAACAAAGATTAAGATTAAAAAACAAAACTAAAATTGAAGAATATAGTCAAAATGACCCTGTAACATTTGTTGCTTTTGATATACTATATCTAAATAAATCATTATTAAACAAGCCTTTAATAGCTAGAAAAAATTATTTGAATAAATTTAAAGATACAACTAATTTTATAAAATCAAAAGTATTTTTAGATGGCAATAATTTATTCAAAAGTGTAAAAGAACTAGGTTTAGAAGGAATAGTTGCCAAAGAAAAAGATAGTTTATATTATCCTAATGCTAGAACTAAAGAATGGATTAAATTAAAAAACATCAAACAAGATAATTTTTATATTGGGGGATATATTAAAAACAAAGCAAGTTATAGTTTACTATTAGGTGAAAAAGAAGATAAATTATTACATTATGTTGGTAAGATAAAAGTTACCAACAATAATCCTTTATTAAAAAATATATTAAAAGAAAAAGAAAGTAATAATTATTTTATTGATTATAATGAAAATGCTCATTTTATCAAACCAAATACTAAAATAAAAATAAATTATTTAGAAAAAACTAAAAATAATATGCTAAGGCATCCATATTTATAAAGATAATTTTTTTAAATTTAATAAATAAAATGGAAACAGTCTTATAAAAGCAAATTATTATCTAAATATTTTTTTTATTAATTAGTAATTTTATGATAAAATAGGTTTGGTGTTAATATGATTTTATTTGTAAGTGGTAGATGTGACATAGTAGCATTTTATACAAAGTGGTTTATTAATAGATTTAGGGAAGGATTTGTAATGGTAAGAAATCCTTTTAATCCTAAATTAGTTAGTAAAATTAATTTTGATAATGTTGACATGATTATGTTTTGTACAAAAAATCCATTACCTATAATTCCATATTTAAAAGAAATTAATAAACCAATACTTTTTCATATTACACTTACTCCCTATAAAAAAGATATTGAACCAAATGTTATCGATAAGACTAAAATAATCGAAGGTATTAAAGAAATATCTAAAATATTAGGAGTAGATAATGTGGTAGTTAGATATGACCCTATTTTAATAAATAATAAATATAATATGAATTATCATAAAAAGGCTTTTAAAAGAATATGTGAATTATTAAATGGTTATATAAAAACTATAATTGTATCTTTTATTGATAATTATAAAAATGTAGAAAAAAATTATGGATTTATTAAACCAGTCCCAATTACAGAAGAAATGTATAAAGAAATTGGAAATTCTTTTAGTAAATTTGCCAGTGATAATGGCATAGTGGTGCAAACATGTTCAGAAAAACATAATTTAGTAGAGTATGGTTTTATTAATGGAAATTGTTTATCACAAGAATTAGCACTAAAATTAACTGGCAAAAAATACCCACTGCAACATGTTCGTAAAGGTAACTTATGTAAATGTGTCCAAATGGTTGATATTGGAGTTTATAATACATGTACGCATTTATGTAAATATTGTTATGCTAATTATAATGAAATAAATGTATTTAAAAATAATAAATTACATAATCCAAATTCTCCATTATTAATAGGAAATTTACAAATAGATGATATAATTAAAGAAAGGCTTAAATAAAAAGGAGGAAATTATGATAGATTTACATATTCATACAAATTATTCTGATGGAAGCAAATCAGTTGAAGAAATATTAGTTATGGCACAAAATATGGGACTTAATACAATATCTTTTACCGACCATGACTGTTGTTGTGCATATTTTGATTTAGAAAAACCTGATATTGCTAAATTGTTTTCGGGTAAAATAAAAAAAGGAATAGAGATAACTACATCTTTTGAAGGAGCTCGAATAGAACTTTTAGCTTATGGTTTTGACAACTATGAATTAATTGATAAATATTTTAAAGAGGCAAATGATAATATAGATTGGCAAGAAATAATGGTAAAAGAAAGACTAATATTATTAAACAAATTTAAAAACTTTGGGATTAAATATCCTAAAGAATTTGAAAATAATATGTTACTGGATAGATTTGAAGCAAAAATATATGATGAAATATTAAAAATAAATGATAAAACCCAGTTAAAAGAATTGTTAGGTGAATTCTACTGTGAAACTGGAAAAGAATTTTTTAGAAAATGTATAGTAAATCCTAATAGTCCTTTTTATGCAAATTATGGTAAGTATAGGCCTAAGATTGAAGAAATATTAAAACTTATTCATGATAATAATGGTTTAGTATTTTTGGCTCATCCATTTGGATATAGATTACAAGATGCAAAATCATTTATTGAAAAACTTTATAACACATATGATTTAGATGGAATAGAATGTTATTATAATGGATTTACTAAAGAAGAAATTGATTATCTAGTATCTTTTGCAAATGATAGAAAAATATTAATTTCTGGTGGTAGTGATTATCATGGAACAATTGATAGAGATAATGAATTAGGAAAATGTATGTTTGGACAAAGTTTTATTGCAGATGAAATTATCAATAATTGGCCATTAAAGTATAAACAAAGGTAATTGAACTTAATAAGTTGTATAAATTTCCTTTTTTTTATTTAAACTAATAATAGTGATAGTTATGTTAAATGAATATAATAAAAAAAGAAATTTTAATAAAACAAAAGAGCCGATAGGAAGAAAAAGTAAAAGCAACAAAAAATTAATTTTTGTAATTCAACATCATTTTGCTAGAAAAGATCATTACGATTTAAGGTTAGAATGGAATGGTGTTTTAATTAGTTTTGCAGTTCCTAAAGGACCATCATATAATACAAAAGATAAAAGATTAGCAATTAAAGTAGAAGATCATCCACTAGAGTATAAAAATTTCGAAGGAACAATTCCTAAGGGAGAATATGGTGGGGGAGTAGTAATGCTTTGGGATTATGGAACATGGAAACCTTTAACAAAACCAGATTTTAACAAAGGGATTATAAAATTTCAAGTTATGGGCAAAAGAATGAAAGGATTATGGACTTTAGTTTATATGAGCAACAATAATTGGTTACTTATTAAAGATAAAGACCAATATTATGAATATAAAAATATAAAAAGATTAAATACAAGCATAAAGAGTGGTAAAACATTTAAAGAAATAAAAGATAAAACTTCAGATATTAAATTAACTAATCCTAATAAAATGATATATAATAATTTAACCAAAGGACAAATATATAATTATTATAAATTAGCATCAAAAAGAATGCTTCCTTTAATAAAGAATAGATTAATAAGCATTGTTAGGTGTCCAAATGGTTATGATAAGGGTTGTTTTTATAAAAAACATTTAGAAAACATTAACAATTATTTAGGAAAAAAGAAAGTTAAAAATAAGAATTATTATTATATTAAAGATGAAATGGGATTATTATCAGAAGTCCAAATGAATAGTTATGAATTTCACATATGGGGAAGTAAAACAGAAGATATAAATCATCCAGATATATTAGTTTTTGATTTAGATCCTGATGAATCATTAAGTTTAAACAAATTAAGAGAAGGTGTAAAAGATTTAAAACAAATATTAGATAAATTAAAATTAAAATCATATTTAAAAACTAGTGGAGGAAAAGGATATCATATATTAGTACCAATTAAAGGTATTACATGGAAAGAAGCAAAAATAATAACACAAAATATAGCCAAATTAATGGAAGAAACTTGGCCAAAGAAATATACTAGCAACATAAAAAAGAATAAAAGAAAAGGGAAGATATTTATTGATTGGCAACGTAATATAAAAGGTGCTACTAGTGTTGCTCCATATTCATTAAGATTAAAAGATAAGCCTAGGATATCAATGCCAATAAAATGGAGTGAACTTGATGAAGTAAAACCGGATGAAATAACAATTGACTTAACTATAAAAAGGTTAAAAAGAAAAAATCCTTGGGAAGGATTTATTTAGTCAATATTTTTATAAATAATTTATCTTGAATATTTTGCATAAAAACATATATATTTAAAGATTTATTTAAAATGATTTCTTTAATCAACATAATTATAACACCTATAAGTATTAAAATAATACCCATTGAAATATCTTGTTCTAAAACAAATATAGAAAGAATACCTAATAAAACAATTATACCTACAGCATAATCAATTATTTCTTCAAAAACTTCAACTATAAATAAAACTATTAGTGCAAAAATTTTAATGAATAAGAAAAATAAATAGTTTAACATTACTAAAAAAGTTTTTATTATTTTAAAAATTACTTTATCATTACCAAATTTAAAATAAGTCATTAAAAATTGCCATCTAGTAACATAACTTTCGGAATAATTTTCTTTATACTCTTTAGTTTTTTCTTTATAAGTATTATTTTCTTTTGATGTCGTATATTGTTTAGAATATTTTATTTCATTTAATAATTCATCATATTCTTTTCTTTTATCTTCATCTAAAAGAGTTTCTTTTGCTTCATTTAAACTAATTATTATTTTACTAGCATCACTGCTTTTATTAATATCGGGATGATATTTTTTAACCATATCTCGATATGCTTTTTTTATTTCTGCAACTGAAGCATCATTTTTAATTCCTAATAATTCATAATAATCAATCATAAAAAATCACGTATATATATTATCACAAATTAACCAATAAAAAAAGCATAGTTTAAAACTATACTTATTTAACTTCAATAAATCTTTTATTTTTGTCTTCGTCAATTTTAGCAACTGAAATAGTTAATATACCATCTTTAAATTCAGCTGAAATAGAATCTTCATCAATATCATCTAAATGAAAACTTCTTTCAATTTTGCCATATACTTTTCTTTCACGATGTAAATACTTTTTGTTTTCTTCTTCTTTTTGTTCTTTTTCAGCTCTAATTACAATATTTCCTTTATTGCATTCTACTTTAATATCACTTTTGTCATATCCAGGAACATCCATTTCAATGAATACTTTATCATCTTTTTCATAGATATCACATTTCATCTTACTTTCAGTTGTTAAATCACTTAACATATCATCAAAAAACATTCTACTTGGTAACATAAATTATCATCTTCCTTTCATTATTTTAATTTTATGTTATTAATGTTTTTGTCAATATTTCCTATTGACATTATTAATATATCACTAAAATTAGCACTTGTCAATATTAAGTGCTAATTTCACAAATGTTTCACATAATAGCAAAACATCTAATAATATTATGTGTTAATTATTATAAATTATAATGATTAATTTATCCTAATTGGGTCAGAACTTGTCCCAGATCCAGAAACATATATAGTTGAAGAAATTAAATAAAATGAGGGTCTAGTTGCATGATTCATAAAAACTCCATTATAAGCTCCATCTACAGTTCCAGAAGAAAATATTATAAAGGGGGTTTTTGTATTTTCAATTAGAAGTGGAGAAATTGTCCATTCTGTTGAGCCTAAATATAACCAATTTGAAGTTGTTGCTGAATTATAACTATATATTGCTGTTGTCCAATAACCATTGTTTGCCGCATATCCATAATCACTTACATATATTAATCCTATTTTTCCACTCCATATTGTACTACTTGAACTACTTCCTACTTCTACATTATAATATTGTTTCGCTGTGTAAGTATTATTTCTAGCCATTCCTCCAACTTTCCATGTGTGCGTTGCTATTTTATTTTGCCATGTACTACTTAATGAACTTAGGTATGTTGAGTTCAATGTTGTTTCCATACTTGATGAACTCCATGTGTTACTATTATTTGAATTCCATATATAATTTCCATAACTTGTTGCTTTAATTAGTTTTACTTCTGAACCAAATACTCCTATTATTCGATATAAGTTATCGCTTGGGCATGTTGCGGCATCACTTCCAAAACATACATAGTTATTTGGGGCTGCTCCTGCATATCTATAACTATTGTCTTCTGCACTATTTGCTAGGCTACTTGTATGATAATATATGCTAGACATTTCTTGACCTGCTTCATTATAATAATTTTTTATACACGTTGCTAGATTTGTTCCATTGCTACATACATCTGCTAAATATATTTCATTAATTGTTTCAGCACTTATTGTATATACACTTGAATCTACTCCATTTGTATCTTTTACATATACTTTTATTGTATATGTTGTTCCTTTATTTAGTCCTGTGAAAGTTTTGGTATTACTTGTACTACTTGAGTACGTACCATTGTTTATTGAATAATAATATGTTGCTACATTATTTGTTCCTCCACTTGCTGATACACTTATACTTATTGAATCTGTTGTTGTATCTGTTACTGTTATACTATTTACGACTGGATTTACATACGCATTTGTTGTTACTTGTACTGTTTCTTCATTTGTTTCATATCCTAATGTATCTTTTGCATATACCTTAAATGTATATGTAGTATTTGGAGTTAATTCAGTAAATGTATATGTTTGTGATGCACTTTCTACATAACTATTTCCATCATCTTTACTAAAGTAATATTTATCTATCGGATTTTCTCCTGCCTCTGTTGTTACTGTTAAGGTTACACTATTTGTTGTTTTAGTATTTGTTACATTAGTTATTTTTGCTACATTATATAAATCAAAATATACATAACATTTATCTGATCCACCACTTATTAATTTAACTATATTTGTTTCTCTATCATATACTAATTCTCCGCCTCTTTCACAACCACTTAACTCACTATTAAAAGCATAACCATCCCCCGGCCATGTGCTAGCAGAAGTTTTTTTATAAGTTCCATCATCTTGTTCTAACATTAAAGTTAAAAATCCATTTGTATTTACATTTGGTTTTGTTTTATTACTTTCTTCTTCTTTTGTTTTAGATATACAAACATATATTAATACCGATAATATAATTAGAACACTAAACATTACTACATACTTCTTTTTCATTTACTGCTCTCCTTTATGTATCTTTGTAAGGTACATATTATAATTAAATAATACAAAAAAATATGTATCATGTCAAGGTACAAATCAAATTTAATAAAAATTAATATGGTACGATTAGGTAGTGATAAGTATGGAAGTAAATTGCAACAAATATGAAACAAAAGAAATAATTAAGTTTATGAGAGATTGTACTGAGAAAACCCAAACAGAATTTGCTAATGATTTAGGCAAAAAGAGAGGATGGAGTGCTAAACTTGAAAGTGGAAAGACAAATATTAGTTTAAAAAATTTTTTAGAATTAGCCAAAATTAATGATATAGAAATTATAATGCGAAAAAAATAGATTGCTTTTAAAAACAACCTATTTTTTTATTAATCAACTCTTAATGCTTCCACAGGATCTTTTTTTGATGCCATTCTTGCTGGAATTAAACCTGCAATTATTGTAAGTAAAACACTTATAATAACTAATATAATAGCACCTTTAACAGGTAAAACAGCAATATTAGAAATATTTGCTAAATGCTTAATAATAATATTTATTGGAATAGTTAGAAGTAAGGTAATTAAAATTCCCATAACTCCCGCAGTTAAACCTTCAATAAATGTTTCAGCATTAAATACTCTTGAAATATCTTTTTTACTTGCTCCAATAGCTCTTAAAATACCAATTTCTTTAGTCCTTTCTAATACTGAAATATAAGTAATAATACCAATCATTATTGAAGAAACAACTAATGAAATACTAACAAAAGCCATTAAAACATAACTTATAACATCAATAATTGTAGTAATACCACTCATCATAACTCCAACTAAATCACTATAGTTAATTACATTTTCATCTAAATCATTATCTTTTTGTTTTTCATTATAATTATTTATAATATTAATAATTTCTTCTTTAGAATCAAAATCTTTAGGATAAATATAAATAGCAGTAGGTTTTTCTAAATCAATTATTCCAATTTGATTTAAAACATCATCATATGTTGCACCATATAAATTTTTATAAGATTCAATAACACTAGCCATTTCTTCTGGAGATAAACTTTGTAAATATGCCAACTGTTCTTTTGATAATGAACTCATATTAAATTCTTCATTACTAAATTCTTTACCAGTAAATACATTTATATTAGGATTACTTACTTGCTCTTTAGCAATATTTGATTCATTTATTTTATTAATTACATATTCCTTTAAATCTTTTAAATACAAAATACCCCCAGTAGTTGATGCCATAATAGCTTCTTCATTTGGCTTAATAATACCAGTAATAGTTAACTGTTCAGCATTATTTAATAATTCTAACATATATTCTTCATTATTTCTCTTATCTACCCAAATCCCATTTTCTTTCACATAATAGTCGGAGTTTAATAAAAACTTAAATTTCATACCAACTAAATCATTAATATCATAACTTGTTTGTTCAACTTCAAAAGGTATACCATCAACAATGTTTTGATACATTTCTTTTAATTCTTTACTATCCTTTATACCTAAAGCATATAAAGTAAAATCACTTATTTCATTATACTCATCAACCAATAAAATCACTTCATTATATTTTGATGGCCAACTACCAGCAACTAAATCATATAGTTGATTATTCATTTCTTGATTATCAAACATTTCTGCAAAAACATCAGTTGACATAAATGATTTTTGAATTTCATTTAAAGACATTCCAATATCATCTAAAACAGTATTAGGATTAACTTGTACAACATCACTATCACTATCTTTATAAATTTGTATATTTAAATTATAAGAATAACTTATTGCAGAAGTATAATCAGTTATATTTGATTCATCACTTTCTATATATTTTTTAAACTCTTCTAAATTATTACTTTTTACTTTTGATGACATTGTACTCATCATTTTACTCATTACATCATTAGAATAAATTTTATTATCTTCATGTCTAGTTTTATTTTCATCAGGTTTAATAGATGATATTAAATCAGTCATTTCTACCGCTTCTTGTTGGATAGTAATAGGGTAACTAGTTAAAGTTTCTTCTTCAACATTATTAATATATTCTTGAACGCCATTAGAGAGGGCTAAAATTAGAGCAATACCAATAATACCTATAGAACCTGCGAAGGCTGTAAGAATAGTTCGACCTTTTTTAGTCATTAAGTTATTTAAACTTAAATTCATTGCTGTTAAAAATGACATAGATGTTTTTTTATTATTATCAACACCATCTTTTATATCATTTTTACTATTATATGGTTTAGTATCATTAGTAATTTCTCCATCTAATAAATTAATAATTCTAGTTGCATATTTTTCTGCTAAATCCGGATTATGAGTAACCATAATAATCAATTTATCTTTAGAAATATCTTTTAATATTTCCATAATTTGTACACTAGTTTTAGTATCTAGGGCTCCAGTAGGTTCATCTGCTAGGATAATGTCAGGATCATTAACTAATGCTCTAGCAATAGCAACTCTTTGCATTTGACCCCCAGATAGTTGATTAGGTTTTTTATGTATTTGATCTTTTAATCCTACTTTTTCTAAAACTTGGATAGCTTTCTTTCTTCTATTTTTTTTGTCAACTCCGGATAATGTCAAAGCAAGTTCCACATTTGCTAAAACTGATTGATGAGTTATCAAATTATAATTTTGAAAAACAAAACCGATTCGATGATTACGATAAGTATCCCAATCTCTATCTTTATATTTTTTAGTACTTACATCATCAATTACTAAATCTCCACTAGTATATTTATCTAAACCACCAATAATATTTAAAAGAGTAGTTTTACCACAACCAGAAGGACCTAAAATTGCTACAAATTCTGATTTTCTAAACTCAATATTAATTCCTTTTAATGCTTTAACAACTTCATTACTAGTAACATAATTTTTTTTAATGTTTTTTAATTTTAACAATGTTTGCATCTCCTTAATTATTAACTATTTCAAAATCAATATATCTAATATTTAACTTTTCTTTATATATATTATATTTAACTTTTTTTTCTATCTTTAATAATTCTGGTAACGTTAAATCATTATCAATAATTATTTCAATAGTTATTGTAAAATAATTCTTTATATTATTTATATATATGGTATTAAATTTAATTTTATCATATTTATTAATTATTCTTTTTATTTTATCATTTATTTTTTTTGATGTATCATTTTGACTATGCATAATATTAAAGTTATTAATAATTATTATTAACCCTTTTATAAATATTAATATAGCAATAAATAAACATCCATATAAATTAACAATAGGAACCCATATACTTATTATTATTAATATCGACATAAAAATATTTATAAATGCCTCATAATAATTATTTTTACTAATTACATATAATGCTTGACTAAATATATTTTTACTAATATCAAATAAATAATTAGCAATTAAAAAATGCATTAAAATTATACCAATTAATATAAAAATAATATTATAATTTACATTAATAAATTCTAAATAAAAAGTATTTTCAAAAATATAAACTCCAACTAACATAAAAATAATACCTATTATTATATGTAATATATTATTAAATCTACCATAACCAAATGGATATTTCATATTAGCTTTACGCATTCCAATAATACTTCCAATATAAGAAGTAATTTCTTCGATATAATTAACTAAAGTATAGTAACCACAAGTTATTAATATATAACTATTAAAAACTATACCAATAGTTATTTTAATTACTACTAATAATAAATTAATAAACATATTAATAGATAATGTTTGTTGTTCTTTTATCATATCACACCTTATAAATTATATCATATTTATCTATATATTATATAATTTTCTTTCCTTTTTTTAGCAATTGGTAAATCCCCATCACGATAACCAAGTATAATATTACCAATGCCTTCATAATTATCATCTAAATTAAAACTTGCTAATAATTCTTTTCCATCATTAGTCTCAAAAGTTTCTTTGGCTCTATCAATCCAACAAGAATCAACTCCTAAACTAAATGCAGCATTTAAAATATTAGTCATAACAGCACTTCCATCTTTTATATGAGTTGGAATATCTTTTTTAGTAAAAACGATAACTAAAGTTGGAGCGCCATAAAAAGGATCTATATCTCTACCCATAATACTAGCATTAATTTTAGCAATTTTTTTAATTAATTCTTTATCTTGTATTGCTACTATTACAGCGCTTTGTAAACCCATTCCACTCGGAGCAAATGTACCACATTTTAATATTTCATCTAATATTTCTTTTGGAACTTGTTTATCTTTATAACTTCTTACACTTCTTCTTTCACATAAGACTTTTATAGTATCATTCATTTATATTCACCATCCTATTTTAATAATAACACAATTTAGTTCTAAAGTATTGCTTTTTTATTAATTTTTTGTTATTCTAATAACAGTTACGGCGGAATTGGTGAAGTGGTTAACACGCCGGATTGTGGCTCCGGTATGCATGAGTTCGATCCTCATATTTCGCCCCATATTGAAATTTACGCACACCTTTGTGCGAAAGTTAAAGTAAAAGTTCGTAATACTTGGTATTATGGACTTTTTTCTTTGCAAAGGTAGTAATTTTATAAAATGAATGTGTTCATCAAATTTTTAGAATTTCCTTTGTGTGTAAAAAATAAGATATTAAGAATTAAAAATATTACCAAACTAAATATAGAATATGTTGCAGGAAAGAATATCGTCTTTAATCACTCTAATTTAGGATTAAATGAACCACATAAGATTATCATTAGTAACAATATTCAAAGTATAGTTTTACTTTGTTATGATAATGATTCAAATCTGTATAATGAAGATTTATCAGATACTATTACAATAATTGAATTAGCTAGTATAGTTGAGTACTTATTAAAAGAAAATTAAAAAAATTTTTAAATTTATTTTTTCTTTTATTTATAAGGGTTAAACAACTGTTTTTAGGTATAATTTTTGAAAATTTGCGAGATATATAGTATTTTGTAGAATTATTTGATATAATATTTTTTAGATTTAAAGGGCTAGTACAGACTTTAAAAAAGTTTTGTATTGGCCTTTTTTAGAAGTGGGGTGTTTAGATGAACTTTTCAGGCTCAAATATTAATGGATATAAATTTATAGAAGTTGTAGGCTCAGGAAGCTTTGGAACAGTTTATAAAGTTGAAAAAGATGGGAAAATCTATGCCGCTAAAGTATTTTCTGAATCATTTGTTTTAAAAGAATATAAAGCGGATAGAAATAGAATAACTAATGAAATTGATGCACTTAAAATAGTAGATAGTGATAATTTAGTAAAATATTATGATGATTTTGATTATCTTTTAGAATCAGGTTTAAAAACACATATAATTATAATGGAGTTTGTTACTGGGAAAAAACTTACTGACATTATTGACTATATTGACAATGATGATCAATTAATTAATCTATTTAAAGATATTTTAAATGCAGTAAAACAACTCCATAGTTATGATATTATTCACAGAGATTTAAAACCAGACAATATATTAATGACAGATGATGGAATAATTAAAGTAATTGATTATGGATTGGTTAAATTAATTGACTTTTCTTCTATTACAAGAACAGGAGATAATATAGGTAGCCCTATGTTTATGGCTCCAGAACAAATAGTAGATAGTAAACATATAACAACTAAAAGTGATATATATTCTTTAGGAGTAATTTTATATTTAATGTTTACGAAATCCTATCCATATGATGTTACATCTTTAGAAGAATTAATATATAAAATTATAAATGTTCCCATTGTACCACCATCAGAAAAAAATAACAATATACCAATATATATTGAAAAAATAATATATAAATCATTGGCTAAAAAAGGCTATAATAGATATCAAACAATAGATGAATTCTATAAATCATTTGATGATATTGCAAATGCAAATGATATTACTCCTTCAACCTATTATGCGTGGTTAATTAATGAGAAAAAAGTTTATGAAACTTATAAAGAAAGCAAAAACTTGAAATGTATATTTCCTTTACATCTAAAATATTCACAAAAAGGTTTATACAATTATATGTTAAACAATAAAGATGATGTTATTATAGATCCTTCAACTCAACGTTTTAGTTATGCTACTTTCTCAAATGTTACAGGATTAGTAAATTTAGCATATAGTCCAAAAACAGGAGTTATGGATTTAGATTATTTAATACAAAAAAATAATCGTGAGGAATATATAAGAAATTGGTATAACGAAATATCAGAATTTAATAAAGTTATTTTACCATATCATTATATTAGTAATACAAATTATAAAGCAGATAAAATTGAAGAATGGATAAAAGTTAATATTCAATTAATAAATGAGAGTATTGATTATATAGAAGAAACCGGCAAGAAATTAGAGACATATGCAATGATATCAATAAATCTTAATAACTTGATGTATGAAAAAGAAAGATTATTATCTTATTATGTGAATTTAAAAGTTGATAAATATATTGTGCAAATTTCTGATATAAAAAATCCAAATGTTCAAAATCTTGCAACATACGTAGAATTTATAAAAACATTACAAATATCAAGTGGTAAGGATGTAATAGCATTAAAAATTTCAGTAGCATTAGGTTTATACTTAATATCAATTGGTGTACATGGCTTTTCATGTGGAATTTCGAATTTAGAATTCTTTGACGAAAATTATATTAAAGATGAAACTGATCCATTTAATTTATATGCAAAGTATTATTTTCCACAACTATTAACATTAATGTCATATTATCGTTCTGATGCTTATTCTTTACAAGATATTTACAATGAATTGAATAAATGTGATTGTAGTTATTGTGATGGTAGAGATTTTGTTGAAATAGCTGCTGAAAAAGATTATAAAATTAAATTACATTTTCTAGAACAAATGGAAAAAGAACTAAAAAAATTGAATGACATCATTGATGAAAATGAAAAAAAGTGCTATTATGTTAATAGAATAGAAGAAGCAATTAGTAACTTTGAAAGTTTAAAAAATAGTGGATTAATAAAGAAATCAGATATCAATGATATACTTTCTATTCTTAAAAGAATATGAGTAAGGTGATATTATATGACATTCAAATATGAAAAAGATTTAGTTAATGAATTGGTTAAAATATTACAAGAAGACTATGATATAAAATATGTTGTAAGAGAATTGCGAAATGGTAAAAATATAGCTGATGTTGTTTATTCAAAAGAATTACAAAGAAACTTTGCCATATTTGATAAGTATATAGATAGTTATTATTACTTTAATGAAATAATAACAAATAAGAAAAAAAATATAAATGAATTAAATATTCAAAATAAAGACTTGTTAAGAAGATTTAAAAAGTTTCTAAAAAAATTAGAAAAAGCTGGATATATAACTATTGAAAACAATAAAATTCACATTATAAAAAAAGTTGATATAGCATCAAAAAATGTTGTAGCAATAGAAGCAAAACTTAGCGATTGGAAATCTGGGTTAAATCAAGCACTTACATATAAACAATATTCAGATTATGTTTATGTTGCAATTGATGAATGCTGTTATAAAAAAGTTGATATCGAAATATTTGAAAAGAATAATGTAGGACTTATATTGGTTGGAAAGGGTCATATTAAAAAAATCCTTAATCCTAAAAAGGAAAAAGATTTTAATGCTGATATAAAGTATTATATGGTTGATAAATTTTTATCTTCTATTAATTCTGTAGCATAACACATATTGCATTAGTTTTAAAAATGATATATAATTAATCCATCAAGTATTAATTATATACTTTTACTACTTGGGTGCAAAACTCGTTGGTTTATTGCCCCATTAAAGTGATTAATTGACTAATTTAAGTCAATTTTTTTATTTTTTAAGCAAAAAGTAATCAATTTGAAAAAACTCATGATATAATTGCTTTAAATTAGAAAAGAAAAAAGAAGAAATTGTTTGTGAAAAAAATATTCAACATAGTTTTGACATTTCAAAGTTTTACAAATATAGCAAATAATAAAAACAAGTTTATAAAATTAAAAAGTGTTAACAGTATTGTATAATTATCATTAATTTGTTATACTATAAATGAAAGCGTTACCCCTAGTGGATAATGCCTGATGGTGTCAGACACTATGCCTATTTAGGCTAGTGTCTTTTTTTTATATTATTTTAATAATAATTAAAAGTAATATAATTATGATTACTAGAAGTAACATTCTTTCTTCTTTCATCTCTTCGCCTCCTTTTATCGAAAACCCCCATTTAAGAGTAGTTTTAGACTACTCGGATTAAAAGCAGGCACTACCACTAGTAGGTAACAGCGTTTATTATAAAGATTAATTTTTATTATGCAAGTAATTCGACAAAACTAGATAAAAATATACATAAAAAATAATTTGTGTTATTATAAATAAGTAATAATAAAAAGAAAAGGGAGAAGATATGTCAAATAAAAAGATAGCAATTTTAACAGATATACATGGGAATTTACTTCTATTAAATGCAGTATTAGAAGAATTAAAGAAAGAAAATATAGATGATTACATATTTTGTGGTGATAGTATTACAGATGGTTTTGATAATGAAAAGATATTAAATAAAATAAAGTCTTTAACAAGTAATGTAATATTAGGAAATAGGGAAAAATCTATATTAGAATATGATAATAAATCATGGCAAAATAAAAAACAATGGAAATCGATGCTATATACATACAATTCATTAAGTAAAGAAAATCTAGATTATTTAAAGACATTAAATATTTACAAAATAATAACAATTAATAATGTTAAAATATGTATTTCTCATGGAAGCCCTTATAATGTTAGAGATTTAGTATGTTTTAATAGTTATGAAATATTTGACAAACTAATAGCTGATTTTAATTGTGATATATATTTATTTGGTCATACTCATAAAGAATATATGACTAAATACAAAGACAAATTATTTATAAATACTGGAACATTAAGTTTGCCAACAAATAATAAGGCAGTATCTACTTATGGCATACTTACAATTGATGAAAAAGATATAAAATATACATTAAAAGAATATAAATATGATTTTAAAAAAATAAAAGAATATTATTGTAATAGTGATTACCACAAAATATGTAATGAATGGTGCAATTTAATATTATATACATTAAAATATGGAATTGATTATAGTAATATATTTATTGAATTTTTAAATAAATATTGTAATAATGATGAAGAAAAGAAAAATCAACTATGGGAAGAAACATTTAAAGAATTTATGCAAAAAAACAATTTAGAAATATTATAGTAACCAAATAAAAAAAGATACATAATGCCAAATTTTTAAAAAGTTGCAAATTCTAATATATTTATAATGGCTAGTCTAAAAAAATCTCAATATATTATATTGGGAGGTGAAAAAATGAACAATGATACATTAGAACTAAAGGTATCTAACACATTTACATTAGCCAATAATAATGAAGCCGATATTAATCTTAATTTATCATTACCACCAATATCAACAACAGGTAGTGTAAGTGGTACAATTTATGATACAACACTATTAACTGGCCAAGTAGTAGCTGGAGCAACAGTAAAAGTATTTAAAGATGGTACACCATACGCTCATACAGTATCTGCAACAGATGGTACATATACAATTAGTGATTTACCAATGGGTATTTATACAATTGCTGCCGTAAAAGATGGTAATTATTTATCGGCAGATGTACCATTAACAATATCTAGTATATTGCCGGTGAAAATAAATTTAGCATTAATAAACAATGATGCATCCACAATGAATGTAATATATGGTATATTAAGTGACAAAACAACAGGTTTACCAATAGATAATGTAAAAATATCTTTATATAGTGTAGTAGGAGAACTTAAAACATTTGTAGCAAGCACAACATCTATCGCCGATGGGGAATATGTATTAGATCAAGTAGCTGATGGCAATTATGAAATAACTTTTGATAAAGCAGGATATCAAACATCAACAGTTAATAACATAACTCTATCTGGTGGTACAATATTTAATGCTACAACTACTTTAACAAGTATAGTTGGTAATATTAATAGCACCGTATCGGGAATTATTAAAACAGATTTAGGCGTCATAGTAGCAAATGCCTTTGTAGGCTTATATAAAATAGTTGATGGGGTAGAAACATTAGTAGCAATAACTTATACAAATGCTGAAGGAAAATATATGTTTGGAAATGTTTTAGAAGGCGAATACCTAGTTAAAGCAAAGTTGTCAGAGACACTTTAGAATATAAAATATTAAAAGGAAGAAGTCAAAAATTTATATTAGCAAATGAAGATGAAGCTAATATCAACATAATTTTATATACAATATGTCCTAATATATGTATATGTAAAAAAATTTTGAAGTGTTCTTTTGATAATTTTTATTTAATAATTTATAAAATCAACAATTATCATTTAGTAATATATAAAACGAACTCCAAAAAAATTATAAAACTTATAAAGTGTTCATAACTAATGGGCACTTTTTAAAATTCTTTAAAAAGTATATTTTTTTTGTTAAAATAATATTATGGATGAATTAAAGAAATATGGAAAAAATATTTTAATAAACGATTATGAAAAAAGTATATTATTAAAATATAATATAAATGTTTTAGAATGCAATTCTATAGATGAAGTATTATTACTTATAGATAGAATAATAGATGATTTAGAAGATGAAGAATATGATGAACTTGATTATATAGCTAGCGTTATAGCAGAAAGAAAATATTATATGGAGACTAACAAATGAATAGATGTTTTTGGGTAAATGAAAAAAATCCTTTATATATAAAATATCATGATGAAGAATGGGGAGAGGAAACACATGATGATAACTTATTATTTGAACTATTAATATTAGAAATCTTCCAAGCGGGTTTATCATGGGAAACAATCCTTAATAAACGAGATAATTTTAAAATAGCATTTGATAATTTTGATATCAACAAGATAATTAAGTATGATAATAATAAGATAAATGAATTAATGCAAAATAAAGGAATAATAAGAAACAAAAGAAAAATAAATGCAGTAATAAATAATGCAAAAATATTTTTAGAAATAAAAAAAGAATATCAAAGTTTTAATAATTATATATGGTGCTTTACTGATAATAAAGTATTATACATAGATAGTTCAGTAACTAAAAATGAACTATCGGATAAAATAAGCAAAGATTTAAAACAAAGAGGATTGAAGTTTATTGGCACAACGATAATATATTCTTATTTACAAGCCATAGGTATAATTAATAGTCATGATAAAACTTGTTTTAAACATAAAAATCTTTTATAATTAGATAGAGGTATATAATGAATGAAGAAGTAATAAAAAAAGTAAGTAATAAAATAAATATAAAAGACAAGCAAATAAAAGCAGTAATAAATTTATTAAGTGAAGGAGCAACTATACCATTTATAGCTCGATATAGAAAAGAAGCAACAGGAAATTTAAATGAAGAAGAGTTAAGATTAATTGAAACAGAGTACAATTATATTTTAAATTTAGAACAAAGAAAAGAAGATGTCAAAAGACTAATTGATGAAAAGGGCATGCTTACAGAAGAATTAGTAAAAGCAATAAATGAATGTCAAAAGTTAAGTGAAGTAGAAGACATATATGCTCCCTTCAAAGAAAAGAGAAAAACTAAGGGAACTGAAGCAATTAAAATGGGTTTAGAACCTTTAGCTAAAATAATAATGACACTACCAAACAAACCTCGTGAAGAAATAGCCAAGGATTTTTTAAATGACCAAGTAAAAACAATTGATGAAGCGATGATTAATGCTGGATATATAATAGCGGATTGGATTAGTGATAAGCCTAAATATCGTAAATACATAAGAAATTATTATTGGTACAATGGTAAGGTATCAACCAAAATAAAGAAAAACGCAGAAGATCCAAACAAAGTATATGAAATTTATTATGATTTTGAACAAAAAATAACTTATATGAAGCCTCATCAAACACTAGCAATAAACCGGGCAGTAAAAGAAAAAATAATAACATATAGTTTAAAAGTAGAAGATAAAAAAATATTAGAATATTTAAAAGAAAACATTATTGGTAACAAAAAAAGTCCATTAATTAAAGATATGGAAAGTTATATAACAGATGCATGGAAAAGGCTATTAGAACCAAGTTTAGAAAGGGATATTAAAGCCGAATTATATGATTTAGCTAGTGAATTTGGGATTGAAGAATTTGGCAACAATTTAGAAAATTTATTATTAACACCTCCAATAAAAGGAAGTGTAGTAATGGGATTTGACCCAGCTTTTAGGACAGGTTGCAAACTTGCAATACTATCTCCGACTGGAGAAGTTCTAGAAATCGGAGTAATATATCCTCATGAACCAAAAAAAGAAACTGAGCAAGCAGAAAAGACAATGTTAGAATTAATAAATAAGTATGATGTTAAAATAATAGCAATAGGTAATGGAACAGCATCAAGAGAAAGTGAAGCATTTGTTGCAAATTTAATTAAGAAAAACAAGTTAGAAGTAAAATTTGTTATGGTAAGTGAAGCAGGAGCAAGTGTCTATTCAGCATCAAACTTAGCCAAAAAAGAATTTCCTGATTATTCAGTAGAACAAAGAAGTGCTGTAAGTATTGGAAGAAGATTACAAGACACTTTATCAGAAATAGTTAAAATTGATCCTAAAAGTATTGGGGTAGGACTATATCAACATGATTTAAAACAAAAAGAACTAGATGAAGAACTAAGTTTTATAGTAAGTAAAGTAGTAAATAAAGTAGGAGTAAACTTAAATAATGCTAGTGAAAGCATATTAAATTACATATCAGGTTTAAATAAAAACATTATTAAAAAAATACTTGATTATCGAAAGACAAAAGGCCAAATAAAGTCTAGAAAAGAGCTAGAAAAAATAGAAAATAACGCTAAGGCATTTGAACAATCGGCAGGTTTTTTAAGAATATTTGATGGCGATAATCCTTTAGATAAGACGAATATTCACCCAGAAGATTATGAAATTGTAACAAAAATACTTAATGATTACAACATTAATGTAGCAAATGTTGGTACGGATTATATGAAAAAAGCAATAACTAGTTTAAGTGATAAAGAAATATTAGAAAAGTATAACATATCAGAAGAAAAATGGATATTAATAAAAGATAATTTAGTAAATGGAGTAATAGATCCCCGGGATGAAATAAAGCAAATGACTTTACGTAGTGATATATTATCAATAGATGATTTACAAATAGGGATGTCTTTAGAAGGAACAGTTAGAAATGTAACATCTTTTGGAGCATT
This sequence comes from uncultured Bacilli bacterium, assembly GCA_944331865.1. GTDB lineage: Bacteria > Bacillota_I > Bacilli_A > RF39 > UBA660 > Onthocola_B. The sequence continues at coordinate 28,087 of CALVIZ010000008.1, forward strand.
TATTGATATAGGATTACATGATGATGCTTTAGTACACATATCAAAAATGAGTAAAAGTTTTATAAAACATCCTAATGAAGTTTTAAAAGTTGGGGATATTATAAATGTATATATAAGTGAAATAGATAAAGATAAAGGAAGAGTAAATTTATCTTTAATTAAGGAGTAAATATGAAATCAATTAAATTATTATTGGGATTAATAGAAATAATAATAATATTTGCATTTATAGCGGGAGCCTTTTTATTGGGTATAAACAAGACATTTATTAATGAAAAATATGTTGAAGATTTCATGTTAGATGAAGGAATACCTATAAATAGATTTATGTATTTTGAAAGTTTATCCAACGACTTATCAGCATCATTTTTTACTCCAGTAAGTTATGAAAACTTAAATAAAGTCAAAGAAGAGTATTTAGCATCATTAGAAAAGTGTTATAACAGATATTATTATGATGAATTAAATGCTATAACTATAATTAATTATGAAATAAATAACGATAAATATTTAAGAAAAGTAACTATTGATATGGCAAATGATAATTATTGTAGTGAAGAATATAAATTAAGTGATAAATGGATATATGAATATGAAAACTTAAGTTTATATATTAATGGTGACATAACCAAAGAAGCAATGGAAAGTTTAGTTAAAAAAGTATATGAAATAGAAAAAGTAGATGATCCAGCGATTGTTGATGAATACGAATCAGTAGTAAGTATTACTGTAAGTGCTAGTATAGATAGTGTAAGTTATAGTTTAACATTTAAAGACTTTAGTGCCAATGAACTAATTGTAATAAAAGAAAAAGGAAATGATACCCAATTTGCAGTATACAAGATGGACAATGTAATAGATTATTTGAATAGTTTAGAAAGAAAGGTAGAAAGTTAAAAAGATGAAAACTATAAATTTAAAAGAAATAAAGAAAATTATATTTTTAGCAATAGTATTAGTATTTGCATTCATTTATATAAAAGAAATTTGGCAATTTATAACATTTATAATTAAGATATTTATGCCATTTATAATAGGATTAGCAATTGCTTTTGTAATAAATGTTTTAATGAACACCATTGAAAAGAAATGGCTAAAAAAGTGGAATACCAAAAGCAATATAAAAAGGGTAATAAGTTTATTATTATCAATAATATTAGTAATAAGTTTTATAATATTTTTATTATTATTAATCATCCCAAATTTACAAAACACCATAGCATTATTTGCAGATAGCATACCAATATATAGTCAAAATTTAGAAAACATTTTAAATAACTGGCAAATAGATACTAACATAGTAACAGAAATAAATGACATATTAAACACTTTAGGGGACAATTTAGCAGAATATATTAAAAATAACAGTAATCAAGTTTTAGAAACGACATTAGGAATAGCATCCAATGTTGTAACAGGATTTATTAATATTACCATTGGATTTGTTTTTGCAATCTATTTTTTAGCTCAAAAAGAAAGGATTGCTAGTCAATTTAGTAAATTAATGGCAGCATATATCCCTCAAAAAAGAATAGATAAGATAAACGAAATAGCAGCATTAGCAAACAAAATATTTTCACATTTTGTAAGTGGTCAATGTCTTGAAGCAATAATTATTGGGATTTTATGTTTTATAGGTATGGTTTTACTAAGATTACCATATGCACCAACGATATCAGTATTAATTGGTTTTACAGCATTAATACCAGTTTTTGGCTCATTAATTGGAACTATTTTTGGAGCATTTTTAATATTTATGATAAGTCCAATTCAAGCTATAATATTTGTTATGTTTATCATAATTTTACAACAACTTGAAGGAAACTTAATATATCCAAAAGTTGTAGGAAAATCAGTAGGGCTTCCCGGAATATGGGTTTTAGTTGCTGTAACAGTTGGAGCAAGCATAAATGGAGTTTTAGGAATGCTTTTAAGTGTGCCAATATGTTCGATTATATATAGCATAGTAGCAACCAATGTAAAATACCGTTTAGAGGAAAAAGACAATAAAAAAAGAACAAGATAAACTTGTACTTTTTTTGTAAGGCAATAGAAAGTATCAATAAATAATACTTTAGTAAAAATATGAAATCAAAACGCCTTACATCTATAATTATACAACAAATTTATTATCTGTCAATTTAAAAATTGCATTTTTTGAAAAAAAATATAAAATATGTTAAAATATTAGCTCTGGACAAGGCCTTTGCTATAAGAGTAAAGAAAATAAGTGAATATGTTATTATAGAAAAGAAAGAAGGTAACTATGAATAGAGAAGATTTTCCGATGTTAAAACAAGATATAATATATTTTGATAATGGAGCAACAAGCCTAAAACCCCAATGCGTAATAGATAAAATGACAGAATATTATGAAAAGTATAGTGCTAATGCTCATCGAGGAGACTATGATATATCATATAAAGTAGATTTAGAATATGAAAGTGCCAGAGATGAAGTAGTTAATTTTATAAATGCCAAGAGTAAAGAAGAAGTAATATTTACAAGTGGAGCAACAGATTCTTTAAATATGCTTGTCAATGGTTTTTTTGTAAATATAGTTGAACCCGGGGATGAAATTTTAATAACATCTAGTGAACACGCATCAAACGTATTACCGTGGTTTAAATTAGCAAGTGATTATGGTTGTATTGTAAATTTTATACCATTAGATGATTATTTACATGTAACACTTGATAATGTAAAAAAATCAATTACTCCCAAAACAAAAATCATAGCATTGGCACAAACAACTAATGTAATTGGAGATATAAGACCAATTAAAGAAATAGCAAAATTAGCTCATGAAAACAATATATTTTTAGTAATAGATGCAGCCCAAAGTGCTCCACATTTAAAAATAGATGTTCAAGCATTAGATGTTGATTTCCTAGCTTTTTCAGCCCACAAAATGTTAGGTCCAACGGGGGTAGGAGTACTATATGGTAAAAAAGAACTATTAGAATCACTAATTCCTATTAATTTAGGTGGAGGAATGAACGAATCATTTGACAATCCAAATGAAGTATATTTAAAGGATTTACCAACTCGACTTGAAGCTGGAACTCCAAACATTGCTGGTGTAATAGGTTTTGGTGAAGCAATAAGATACTTAAATAAAATAGGCATGGATAAAATTGCTGAAAGAGAAAGAAAACTACGAGAATATTTAGTAGAAAGACTAGTAAAAATACCCCACATTGATATTATTAATTTAGAATCTGAAAGTGGGATAGTTACATTTAATGTTGAAGGAGTATTTGCTCAAGATGTTGCATACTATTTAAACAAATACAATATATGTGTTAGAGCTGGTAATCATTGTGCCAAACTTACCAAGAATATAACAGGAGTAAACAATACCTTAAGAATAAGTTTATATTTTTATAATACAGAAAAAGAAATAGATGAATTAGTAGAATTATTAAAAGATATAAATAAATTGAAAGATGAGATGATTTAATTTGGATAGTAGAAGCATTATAATAGAACATTATAATAATCCTCGTAATAAAAAAAATATAAAGAATTCTAATTATTTAAAGGAAAATACTAGAAATTCATCATGTATTGATAATTTAGATATATATTTAAAATTAAAAAATAATGTAATAGAAGATATAGCATATGATGGCGAAGCTTGTGCTATATCAATATCTTCGGCATCGATTATGAGTGAAAATTTAAAAGGAAAAACTATAGAAGAAGCAAAATTATATATTGAAAATGTATTTAATATGTTAAATAATTTAGAATTTGACAAAGAATTAATTAAAGAAGCAATAGTTTATGAAACTACAAAAAATACTAGTCGTAAAACCTGTGCTTGGCTTCCATATGAAGGAATAAAGAAAATAATTAATAAAATTTAAGAAATTAAATTTTATTTTTTTTGTAAAAGTTGACAAAATTATAAATTATTATATAATATTGTAATATTAAAAAGGAGTGACATTATGTTAAGGTTAGAAGATATAACATCATTTCCGTTTGTACAATTTTCTTATATGAACTCTAAATTAAGTGAATATGAATTAGCAGGTTTAAAAATAATTAGTGATGAAGAATTAACTGATTATCAAAAATTACAAGATTTTTTAGAAAGTCAATCACCATCTATAGCGGGCTACGACTTTTTAAAAAGACAATTAGATTTAGTTATTAGTAAAGTAGAAAAGGCAAATTCTAGGGGAATAATGCCTGAAATATTTTTGCTAGATGGATATGAAAAAGAAGGTATGGAAGTTACTGATAAGGTAATAGATGGATCTAGATTAATAACTTATAATCCTCTAGTTGGAATTAATCGAACATCTATGCTTTTAAAGAATTATAGTATAGAAGAAATAAAACAATTAATTTCACATACAACACCTGAAGGAAAAAATGCTTTAGCATTTATGTTAAAAGGAGTTGGAGAAGTAAAACTTCAAGAAATTCAATTTGCCTTAAACTTTTATGAAGAACAAGTTAAAAGACAATATGAATTTTATCAATACACTTGTGAAAATATGTTTGACAAAGGATTATTAGCAAAATTAATGGTTTTAACTAACAGTCCAGGAATGTTACAAGAAATAATAACATTTATAATGGAAACACAACCAGAGTTAGTTTGGGGAAAATTAAGCGATTTACAATTAGAAAAATTACAAAAGTTTTTAAATTTTTCAAATAAAGAATTAGAATTAATAAAAAAATTACTTTACAGCAAAATAACTAAGACAAATAGTCCTTTACTTGAAGGAATAAAAGAAACTGATTATTTTGAAGAATATGTCAATTTCATTTGTATGATAGCGGATTATATTACTTTAAAAGAAGCCCAAGAAGGTATAGTAAGAACTAGAACGATAGAAAGATTTACAGTTAAATAATAAAATATTAATTATTTTAGAACTGACTTTTCATGAATATCAACATTTAAAATTGGCTCACCATTAGCAAAAGTTACATTATTATTAATAATATATGTATCTTTTTTTATATAATATAAATTTTTTAAATAAACAGCAAAAGTTTGTAAACTAACAATCATTTCTTTTTTACTAATAAAGCCTTTGTTATAAAAATCAATTAATTTATTTTTATATACATTAAATAAAAAGTTTGTAATTTGAGATAATTTACTAACAATTAAGTCTTTATGTTTAGGTAAATAAAGAAGTTTATTACTTTGTTTACAAATAAAATCCATATTAGCGATAAAATCGAATACATCTTGTCTACTTGCAAATTTTTCTAATTCATTTATTAACCCTAGTAAATTGGCATTAAAATAAAATTTTTGCATTTTATCTTCACCAATTATTTTTTCTAATTGTAAAGCAATATCTTTTTCATAAGGATAAGAATATTTAGTATTAGGTTTATCAGAAAAATATCTTTCAGTAAGTAATTGAGTATATCCTTCGTTAATACCTGTACCAATTTCAAATTTACTATTAAAAATTTTTTGTTTAAACCCTGCATATAAAGAATTATTTTTGAAAACAGCACTGGACATATGAAAAAGTTCATGAAATATTGATTCATTTTCTTGACCATTACTATTCAATTTAATTTTATTAGTTTTAGTATTATAAGTAGCTGAAAGATTTTTACCAAATAGTTTTTTTAACAAATCATAATTTGCAGTAGTAATTGTTAAATTATTAATATTATTATAAAAATTAGTTAAATTACTTGGATTAATATTTTTAATAACAATATTTTTAAATTCTTCAACATATTTTAAAAATTCACTTTTAGCTAAATAATCCAAATTAACTTCATCATATTTTTTAGTTAATTCTGGTGGTAAAAGGACCTTACCTGCTTTAGGTTTCCTTCTATTAAGATTATATTTTAGAGCAAAATTTTTTTTAAAATAATAAATTATATCGACATCAAACAATTTATTCATAATTATTTTCCCATTCTTTTAATTTATCTTCTACAATATTCCAATCTTCTTCTGAATCTATTGGGTCCAATTTAGAAAAATCATCGTAATAAATAGATGCATATAAATTTAGAGAATCACCACTATATTCATTGTTGGTATATACAACATAATTTTTATTATTTACAGCGGATTTAAAAGCCATAATTATTTCATATTCGTTTTTTTTGCCAAAATCATCTAAAACATAAAGATACTTCTTATCCATTATATCACCATAAAAATATTTTACTAAAATAAACAAAGACTGTCCATATTTTAGTTGCAAAAACCAATAAAAATATGGTATATTATATATGAAAAACGAAGATAAAGGATTAGTAATTATATGTTTATTTTTAAGAGAGTTAGTGGTTGGTGGAAACTAATAAATAAAATATAACGAATCTACCTTTTAGTGGATTTAATCAATCTCGGGTAATACCGTTATCTAAAACGAGTAATAAAGGGTGGTACCGTGCTATATGCACTCCTTGGTATTACCTTTTTTATATTTAAAGAAAGGAAAATAAAATGATAGACATTAAATTAATTAGAGAAAATAGTGATTTAGTAAAAGAAAATATTAAAAAGAAGTTTCAAGATGAAAAATTAGGTTTAGTAGATGAAGTATATGAATATGATAAAACATATCGTGAATATAAGCTTGAAGGAGATAATTTACGAGCTAAAAGAAATGAATTAAGTAAAGAAATTGGTTCTTTAATGCGTAACAATGAAAAAAGTGAAGTTGAAAAGATAAAAAAAGAAGTTAGCAAAATTAATGAAAGAATAGCTGAGCTTGAAGAAAGTGAAGAAAATTTAGAAAAAGAAATAAAATCACGTATGATGGTAATACCAAATATAATAGATGAATCAGTACCAATAGGCAAAGACGATTCTGAAAATGTCGAATTAGAAAGATTTGGAGAACCGGTAGTGCCAGATTATGAAATACCATATCATGCTGAAATTATGGAAAAATTAAGTGGTCTTGATAAAGAAGCAGCTGGTAGAACTAGTGGTAATGGTTTTTATTATTTAATTGGTGATATAGCTAGACTTTCAAGTGCAATGCTTGCATATGCTAGAGATTTTATGATTGAAAAAGGATTTGTTTATTGCATACCACCGTTTATGATAAGAAGTGATGTAGTAACTGGAGTAATGTCTTTTGCAGAAATGGACGCAATGATGTATAAAATTGAAGGTGAAGATTTATATTTAATTGGAACTTCAGAACATTCTATGATAGGAAGGTTTAAAGATCAAATTGTAAAAGAAGAAAATTTACCGATAACAATGACATCATATTCACCATGTTTTAGAAAAGAAGTGGGAGCACATGGTTTAGAAGAAAGAGGAATATATCGCGTTCATCAATTTGAAAAGCAAGAAATGATAGTAATATGTAAACCAGAAGAATCAATGGCTTGGTATGAAAAAATGTGGAAATATACAGTAGAAATATTTAGAAATCTTGATATACCAGTCAGAACATTAGAATGTTGTAGTGGGGATCTAGCAGACTTAAAAGTAAAATCTGTAGATGTAGAAGCCTGGAGTCCTAGACAACAAAAATACTTTGAAGTAGGATCTTGTTCAAACTTAGGGGATGCTCAAGCTAGAAGATTAGGAATTAGAACTAAAGGAGAGAATGGCAATTATTATGTACATACACTTAATAATACAGTTTTAGCATCAACTAGAGCATTAATTGCTTTGATAGAAAATAATTATCAAAAAGATGGTAGCATTAGAATACCTGAAGTATTACAACCATACATGGGGGGATTAAAAGAAATAAAATAGAATTTTGCAAATGTGCAAAATTTTTTTGTAAAAAGAAAAAAATATGTTAATATATATAAATGGTGATATTATGAACGAACCATTAATGACAATGTTAATATATTTAGCCACAGCTATATCTAGTAATGAAATAAATAATTATTTAGAAAGACTAAATTTTAAAGAATTTAGTGATTTATTTAAAGATGATAATTTTAGTGATAGTTCAGCTAGAATATTAAGTTTTGAAATGTCTTATTGTAAAGGATATAATTTTTTTCCTTTAAGTAACTTAATAATAGCTTTATATAATTGGTATCATCGAAAAAGAAAAATGGAATATATAATAGATAAAGGTGAATTTTTATTAATAGATGATGCAATGAGAGAAGAAAGAAACGCATTTTTAGAACGAACTCATAATCCATCAAACAATTATTTTGTAGGTTATTATGAAGAAGGTAAACCAATAGTTATATGGTTTACATTTGATGGAATGACTTTAGATATTAAAGATGAAGATATAAGAGCAATTCCAAATTTAAGTAGCACAGAAGTAATTGACAAAGTATTAACAATAATAAATGATATAATAAATGGTGTAGATGGTTATATTTATAGTGATAATTTTTATAGAATTTTAAATTCACGCGCTATGAAAAATATTTTAATGGAACAATTTATGGAAAAAAGTGAGGCAAAATTAAAAAGAATTAATGACAATAATTAAAAGTTTTGTCTAGTTTTGTCGAATTGCTTGCATTCTCAAAAATAGATGATACAATGTTTATGAAAGCGGGTTTTGGTAAAGGTATTTTTTCATAAATCTTAAATTCAACCTATTCTTAAAACACTATTTTCACTCTGTATATACTATAATTCCTAGTAGAATCCCGCTTTCCTATTGGGGTTAAAAATAAAAAAGATATAAAAGAAAACAAATAATCCTGTACCTTAAATTTGTTTTCTTTTATTTTACAAAAATATCGCCATATGTTAAAATAATTGGGTAAAGCGAGGTAATATAATGAACAAGCCTAATTTATGCATAGCAAAAGACAGAAAAAAAGTAAAAATAGAATACAAAGAACAAAATTTAGAATTAAAACCAATTTATAAAGGAAAAAAGTATTTTTTAAGAACTTATGGCTGTCAAATGAATGTTCATGATTCTGAAGAAATTAGATATTATTTAGAAAGTCTAGGTTATGAAAAAACAGATATTTTAGAGAATGCTGACATAGTAGTTTTGAATACATGTGCAATAAGGGAAAATGCTAAAGATAAAGTATTTGGTTATTTAGGAAGATGTAAACATTTAAAACAAACCAAAAAAGATTTAATAATTTGTTTATGTGGTTGTTTAATGCAACTTCCTAATGAAGTTGAAGGAATAATTAACAACCACAAATTTGTTGATATAGTAATAGGAACTCATAATATAAATGAATTACCTAAATTGATTATGGAATTAAACAACGATCAAAAAATAGAGGTATATTCTAATAGTAATGAAGTAAATGAAAACATCAAATATAGTAGGGATTCTAAAATAAGTGCTTGGATAAACATTCAATATGGTTGCGATAAATTTTGCACATATTGTATAGTGCCATTTACAAGAGGTAGAGAAAGAAGTAGAAAAATTGAAAACATTATTCAAGAAGCAAAAGAACTAAAAGAAGAGGGATATCAAGAAATAACATTATTAGGTCAAAATGTAAATGCATATGGTAAAGACTTAAATTTAGGTTACAATTTTGCAACACTACTTGAAGAAGTTGCAAAAATAGGCATATCTAGAGTAAGATTTGTTACAAGTCACCCATGGAATTTTACAGATGAAATGATAGATATAATAGCTAAATATGACAATATTATGCCATATATTCATCTACCACTTCAATCAGGAAGTGATGATATTTTAAGAAAAATGAATCGTCGATACAACAAAGAAGAATACAAAAATTTATTTACTAAAATAAAGGAAAAAATTCCAAATGTAAGTATAACAACAGATATAATAGTAGGTTTTCCAAATGAAACAGAAGAAGATTTTCAAGACACTTTAGATATGGTTGATTATTGTAAATATGATAGCGCATATACTTTTATATATTCCAAAAGAGAAGGGACATATGCTGCAACATTGGAAGATAAAATAAGTGATGAAGAAAAAAGTAAGAGATTACAAATATTAAACAAAAAAGTAAATGCATATGCTTTAGAAGCAAATAAAAAACTAATAGGAAAAACAGTAGAAGTACTAATAATTGATAAAAGTGAAAAAGGAGAAGATAAAGTTTGTGGTTATACAGATACTATGAAACTAGTAAATGTAATAGGAAAAGAAGATTTAATAGGGAAAATCATTAAAGTAAAAATAACTGATGCAAAAAGTTTTAGTTTAGATGGAATAATGCTTGATAACTAAAAACAATTTATGATAAACACAAAACAAGGAGGTAAATTATGGAAAATAAAAAAATGTAGTGTGTAGAGATAATATTTATGTTGGTGAAGTTGTAAGAACAAATAGAATATACCGTTATGATGGTGAGCATGACCTTTTTAGAACTAAACCAGGGCAATTGAGTACAGGTCCTTGGATAAGTTATAGAAGTATGTTATTTGTTCCAAATGAAGAAAGATTATCTGATGATTTATTATACAAAAGTCCTAGTTATCCAATACTTAATGTAACAGATGATGAGACTTGTTTAAATCTTAATGAAGGAAGCATAGTTGTTAAAGATGCATGTAATTTAGCAGCACTTCTTGAATATTTTGGATATGATAAAGAACTAACTTATAGGGATATTGTACAAATAAGAAAACAATTTTTTACTGGAAGATTTGGTAAAGATAATTGTGAATTGTTTGGTTATAAGGAAATTATGCCAGAAGATTGTAAGTATTTTCGTGATGGTATTGAAATTACAGATCCTAGAGAGTTAAAAAGAAGAATAGCACAAGCAAGAAAAACGCAACAAGCTGGTCATCGAATGTTTGTAGGAATCTCTGAAAGTGTTTTACCTAGAGAATATTGGGATACTTTAGATGAAATGGGTGACAAAGATTTAAAACATGCTATTGAATGGCATGAAAAAATGAATGCATTTAAACCTGCTAAAGAAGAAGGTTTAATAAGAAAATTAAGAAGATAAGCCAAGACCAAATTATAAATTTTTTAAAAATATTAAAAAGGTACGGTCGAAAATACAATTATAAAAAGATTTATATATTTAAGGTATATATAAATCTTTTTATATTATCATCTAATTTTAATTTCTCTAATTTTTTAAAACCAAATTTTTCATATAAATTAACATGTCTTGTATGAAGATAGATAGTTTTAATATTTAATTTTTTCATAAATTGGGGAATAGATTCAATCAATATTCTTCCCATACCTAAGCCACGATATTCTTCTTTAATATAAACATTGGCAATCCAAGGTGTATATTGTGTATTATCATGATCATGTTCTAAAATTTGATAAAAGCCTATTAGAACATTATCCTTTAATAAAATAATAGTAATTGGGTACGTTTTATTTTTAATACCATTTTTAATATTTTCTAAATTATCAACTTTAATCCAACTTATTAATAAAACATTTACCTCATTAATATATTTATCATTTAAATTATCAAGTATTTTAATTTCAATCATAAGTCACCTCGATTTTATAATCTATCTAAATTATATCATATCAAGAATAATTTTTAGCAATAAAAAACTAGTTTAAAACAAACTAGTAATCTTCAAATGGTAGCGACGGTGTGATTCGAACACACGACCTGCCGGGTATGAACCGGATGCTCTAGCCAACTGAGCTACATCG
>CALVIZ010000009.1 GCA_944331865.1 uncultured Bacilli bacterium
ATGGCCGGGGGATGGTTATGCTTTTAATAATGAACTATCCGGTTGTGAAAGAGGTGGAGAATTAGTATATGATAGAGAAACAAATATAGTAAAACTAATAAGTAGTGGATCAGATAAATGTTATGTATATTTTGATAAATATAATGTGGCAAAGATAACTAATGTAACAAATACTAAGACAACAAATAGTGTAACATTAACAGTAACAACAGAGGCAGGAGAAAATCCTATAGATAAATATTACTTTAGTAAAGATGGAGGAAATAGTTATCAAGAAAGCACATCACAAACATATACATTTAATGAATTAACTCCAAATACCACATATACATTTAAGGTATATGCAAAAGATACATTAGGATATGAAACAAATGAAGAAACAGTACAAGTAACAACAAATGCATATGTAAATCCAACTGTTAATAGTATAACAATAACGGATACAACAACAAGTACAATAAGCATAAGTGTAAGTGCCAGTGGAGGAACCAATAGTGTAGCAACATATTACTATTCAATAAATAACGGTGCATATACAAGTAGTAGTAGTAATACCAAAACATTCACAGGATTAAGTAAAGGAACGACATATACAATAAAAGTATATGTAAAAGATACAAATGGAGTAGATTCGAGTGTAAAGACAACAAGTGTTCAAACTGAAAATACAGTATTACTTGCAGATTATATAAAAGGATTATATACTTCTCAAGGGGCAATTGGAATATATTATCATACCAGTAGCCTAGCAAATAGTGCAGCAGACAATAGTTATCGATATGCTGGCGCAAGCGCTAATGTAAATAACTACATATGTTTTGGAAGTGATGCAAGTACATGTCCAAGTGATAATTTATATCGAATAATAGGAGTGTTTGGAAATCAAGTAAAACTAATCAAAAACACAAGTTTAGGAGACTACCGTTGGAGTGGCTCAAGTTCAAATCAAAGTAATACATGGAGTAGTAGTAGATTAAATACAGGGACATTAAATGGGGCATACTTAAATGGATTAAGTAGTACATGGCAAAATAAGATAGCAACAACAAACTGGAAAGTAGGAGGGATGAGTCAAAATTCTTCAGCAACAGCAAAACAATATTATGATACAGAAATAGGAAGTAGTTCAAGTAGTACAACATACAGTGCAAAAATAGGGTTAATGTATGTATCAGATTATGGATTTGCGGCAAGCCCAGATTATTGGACAACAGAGTTATTTAATTACGAACCGTCAAAAAGTAGCAATTGGATGAATATTAATCTTAACGAATGGACAATTTCCCGCAGATCGGACAATACTCTCGATGCGTTCTACGTGACTTCGACAGGCTCTGTCACTGGCCGCAGCGTTGCGCATTTCATTTCGATTGACGTGCGGCCGTCCTTCTATCTAATATCTTCCACAATTTATGTTAGTGGATCTGGTACTAGTAGTGACCCAATTAGAATAAATTAGCACTCTATATTGACAAGTGCTAATTTTAGTGATACAATTATTCTTGTAAAGGAGGGATAATATGTATCCAAATAATGAAGAAGAATTAAAAGATGTATTAAATAAATATGGACGAGATATAACAAAAAATGTTACAGATAACAAAGTTGATCCAGTAATTGGACGTGATGAAGAAATAAGAAATGTGATTAGAATTCTTTCACGCAAAAGCAAGAACAATCCAGTATTAATTGGTGAACCAGGGGTTGGTAAAACAGCAATAGTAGAAGGTCTTGCTCAAAGAATAATAGCAGGAGATGTACCAAACAGTTTAAAAAATCATACTATTTGGGAACTTGATTTAGGATCTTTAGTTGCTGGTGCAAAATATCGTGGAGAATTTGAAGAAAGACTAAAAGCAGTATTAAAAGAAATCAAAGATAGTGATGGCGAAATCATAATGTTTATTGATGAAATTCACATGATAGTTGGAGCAGGAGACACTGGAGCAATGGATGTATCTAACATGTTAAAACCAATGCTTGCCCGTGGAGAAATACATGTCATCGGAGCAACAACCCTAAATGAATATCGTAAATTTATTGAAAAAGATGGGGCATTAGAAAGAAGATTTCAAAAAGTATTAGTAAGTGAACCAAATGTTCAAGATACAATAACTATACTTCGTGGTTTAAAAGAAAGATTTGAAATATTTCATGGTGTAACTATTAAAGATAGTGCTCTAGTAGCAGCGGCAACTTTATCTGATAGATATATAACTGATAGATATTTACCTGATAAAGCAATAGATTTAGTAGATGAAGCATGTGCAACAATTAAAATGCAACTCGATTCAGTGCCGGTAGAACTAGATGAACTTACTAGAAAAATAATGAGTTTAGAAATAGAACGTCAAGCAATAAAAAAAGAAAAAGATGAATTAAGTAAAGAAAGATTAATAAAAATTGATGAAGAGTTAGAAAAACTAAAGGCTCAAGAAAAAGAAATGCGTGCTAAATGGGAAGAAGAAAAAGAAATAAAAGATAAAATAAATAAAAAGAAAGAAGAACTAGAAAAAGCCCGTTTTGAATTACAAACTGCTGAAAATAATTATGACTTGGAAACTAGTGCTAGACTTCGTCATGGAACAATTCCAAAATTAGAACAAGAACTTAAAAATCTTCAAGAAAACAATCAAAGTAATATTTTATCAGATGTTGTAGATGAAGAAGGAATTGCAGAAATTATATCTCGTTGGACTCACATACCAGTTGCTAAATTAGTAAGTAGTGAAAAAGACAAATTATTACATTTATATGATAGATTAAAAACTAGAGTTATGGGACAAGATGATGCTTTAAAATTAGTAAGTGAAGCAATCATTAGAGCCAGAAGTGGAATAAAAGATCCTAACAAACCAATAGGATCATTCATCTTTTTAGGACCTACTGGAGTAGGTAAAACTGAAGTAGCTAAAAGTTTAGCGTATGAACTTTTTGATGATGAAAAACACATAATTAGAATAGATTGTTCTGAATATATGGAAAGTTTTAATGTTTCACGTTTAATCGGAGCACCTCCAGGATATGTAGGTTATGATGAAGGTGGAGAATTAACTGAAGCAGTAAGAAGGAATCCGTATAGTATAGTTTTATTTGATGAAATAGAAAAAGCTCATAAAGATGTATTTAATATTTTATTACAAATATTAGATGATGGAAGACTTACCGATTCACAAGGAAGAACAATAGATTTTAAAAATACCATAATAATAATGACTAGTAATTTAGGCAGTGAATATATACTTGAAAATTTAGATAATGCAAAAGAACTAGTAATGCAAGAATTAAAAAATACATTTAGACCAGAATTTATTAATCGTATAGATGAAATAATTATATTTAATTCTTTAAAGAAAGAAATAATTGGGGATATAGTTGATAAAATTATAAAAGAAGTAGATAGTAGACTAAATCAAAATTATATTCATATTGCCATTACTAATGAAGCAAAAGAAAAGATTATTAATGAAGCATATGATGAAAGATATGGTGCAAGACCAATCAAAAGATACATTACTAAAAATATTGAAAGTATAATTGCTCATAAATTAATAGAAGATAACATAAATGTAGGTTCAAAATTAGTTATTGATTATGATAATATCAAAAAAGAATTTATTGTAAAAATAAAATAAGTGTGAAATTTTGCACTTATTTTTTAGTTCTAGCTAGAACAATCCTTTTAGAAGTTTCTAAAGTTTTTTCTTCGCCAGGTAATATTTGAATTTTATCTAGTTGCATTGGGCAGAAAACATTTAACCAATGTAATATTTTGGGAGCACAATATTGGATTTTAGTAATACCCCCATTAATTATTAAGTAGGTATTATTATCTAAAGTTCTTATTCCTCTTATATTTTTAGGAAATAATTCTTTTTTAGGACTAATGATACCTCGATTACTATTTCCTATTCCTAGAGGTACACATCCGTCATGTGTATGAGCAGATAAAATAACATCAAAATCATTTAATAAATCAACATTTGTTGGACTTTTTAAAAATTCTGGTGAATGAATTAAAGCAATATTAGGTTTGTCTTTTTCTAAATTAGTATATAATTCTTTTCTCGGTTCAAAATCTTGATAAAAGGCAACTGGATCAATTTTTCCATTTTCTCTATCATAATAATAATCTAAAGTTTGATTATATCCCATCAAACAAAATGAATCATTTTGAAATACATCATTAATAATTAAATGAACATTTTTTATATTTTCTAACATGTTCCAAAAATCCATATTAAAATGTGTATATACAGTATGTTTTTCATCAATTATAAAATCGTGATTACCTAAAATAACAAAAACAGGTTTAATATATGCTATAAAAGATATAAATTCAATTATTTCTTTAATTTTAGCATCATCATTTAAAACATCAGGTGAATCAATTAAATCTCCTAAAAATATATAATAATCGGTTTCTTCGGATTCTAAAAGCCATTTTAATTTATCAAGGACTTTTTGACCAACTATTTTACTCAAATGTATATCTCCAAAAGCTAAAAAATTAAATGGATTTTTAGCATTTGGCAAAGTAATTTTTGTATCTCTAATTTGAAAATATTGATTAGGTAAAAACATATATATCCCCCTTCATTTAATATTGACTATTATAATTTTTACAAAAATATTTGTCAATATTTACTATTTTTTATAATTTAATTATGATAAAATAATTAAGGAAGTGGTATGAGTGATTAAGGAATTTAAGAAATTTATTGCTAGAGGCAATGTTTTAGATTTAGCAGTTGGAGTAATAGTAGGTGGAGCATTTTCATCTATTGTAACAAGTTTAGTTAATAATATATTTACTCCCATAATTGGTTTAATCCTAGGTGGAATAGATTTTTCTAATTTATCAATAACTTTTAAGGATACCAAAATAATGTATGGAGCATTTATACAAAGCATAATAGATTTTTTAATTGTAGCATTTTGTTTATTTTTAATTGTTCGTTTTGTTAATAAAATAACAACTAAAAAGAAAAAAGAAGAAATAAAAGAAAATAAAAGCTCTGAACTTAAAGTGCTAGAAGAAATAAGGGATATTTTAAAAAATGGAATACAAGACAAATAATGGATTAGAAATAGAAGTAATAATTATCCGAAAGAACAATAAAAATATATATTTTAGGGTCAAAGAAGATTTAAAGATATATGTAAATGCTCCGATATATTTAAGCAAAGCAAGTATATTAAATTTATTAAAAGAAAATGAAGACTCAATATTAAAAATGTATGAAAAGATGGAAGATAGAGTAAAAGACAATGATAAATTTCAATATTTAGGAAAAAAATATTATGTAGAAATAACTAATCAAGAAGAAGTAACCTTTGATGAGAAAAAAGTTTATGTAAAATCATTTGAAAAATTAAATGAATTTTACAATGAACAAATGAAAAAGATTTTTACAGAAGAAGTAGAAATTGCAAAAAAATGTTTTTCTCATTTACCAGAGTTTACATTAAAGTTTCGTAAGATGAAAACCAGATGGGGAGTATGCAATACATTAAAAAAGACTGTAACTTTAAATACTGAATTATTAAAAAAGGATATTACATTGATAGATTATGTTATCATTCACGAATTATGTCATTTTTTTGAAGGAAATCATAGTAAAAAGTTTTGGGACTTAGTAGCCCAAGCATATCCAAATTATAAAGAAGCGAGAAAGAAGTTGAGATATTAATGACAATAACTAGTATTCAAAACGAAAAAGTAAAATTTTGGACCGGTTTAAAATTAAAGAAAAACAGAGATAAACATAAATGTTTTTTAATTGAAGGAGATCATTTAATAGCAGAAGCAAAAAAGAAAAATTTAATTATAGAAACAATAAGTTTAAATGATCCTACTGCTGATTATCAAGTTACAAAAGAAATTATGGCAAAAATAAGTGAACAAAAATCTATAAGTACTGATATAGCAGTAGTAAAATACATACCAAATAAAGAAATTATTGGCAATATATTAATTTTAGATGATATTCAAGATCCAGGAAATTTAGGAACACTAATAAGATCAAGCATCGCCTTTAATTTTCCAAATATTATATTAAGTAATAATTCAGTTGATTTATACAATTCCAAAGTAATAAGAGCAACTGAAGGAATGATTTTTCAAACCAATGTAATAAGAACAGATTTAAAAGATGCAATAAATAAATTAAAAGAAGACAATTATACTATTATAGGAACAGATGTATTGAAAGGAAAAGAAATAAAAAATATTTCTGCTAAAAATTATGCTATTATTTTAGGTAATGAAGGAAATGGCGTAAATAAAGAGATAAATGATTTAAGCGATTATTTAGTGAATATAAAAATGAGTAAAAATATAGAATCATTAAATGTAGGTATAGCAGGAAGTATATTAATGTATGAGGTATATAATGGAAGAACTAATAATAGTAGGTAAAGTAATAAACTTTTTTGGAATAAAAGGGGAATTAAAAATTAAAAGTAACTTTGATAAAAAAGATAAAGTATTTAAAATAAATAATTATATTTTAATAAACAATGAAAATTTAAAAATAACTAGTGTTAGATATCATAAAAACAATATATTAATTAGAGTTAATGATATTAATGATATAAATGAAATAACAAAATATATAGGATATAACGTATATTTTAAGAAAAGTAATTTACATTTAGAAGACAATGAATATATATTACAAGACTTAATTGGAGCAGAAGTTATAGATGATGAAACAAAATTAGGAAAAGTAATAGAAATATATGAAAGCAATAATACAAATTATATTAAAGTAAAAAACGATACAAAAACATTTTTAATACCATTAATAGATAATTATATAAAGTATTTTGATAAAGATACAAAAACAATTTATACAATAAATGGTAAAAGTTTAACTTTGTAAAAACAATAATAAATAGTATAATAAAATGTGTGAGGTGATTTATATAAAAATTGATATTTTGACATTATTTCCTAACTTTTTTAATGGAATATTAAATGAATCGATTATAAAAAGAGCAATTGAAAATAAACAAGTAGAAATAAACATTATTAATTTTCGTGAATATTCACCTTTATCTAACAAACAAGTTGATGATACGCCTTATGGTGGTGGAGCGGGAATGCTTTTAAGATGTGAACCTATTTTTTTAGCACTAGATACTATAAAGGAAAAAGATTCTCATATTATTTTATTATCTCCCGAAGGCAGTACTTATAACCAAAAAAAAGCCTTAGAACTAAAAAAATATAAACATATAATAATAATTTGTGGTCATTACGAAGGATTTGATGAAAGAATTAAAAGCCAAGTAGATGAAATTATTAGTATAGGAGATTATATACTAACTGGTGGAGAAATTGCAGCAATGGCTATAACAGATAGTATCATTAGATTAATACCTGGGGTAATTAATGAAAACTCATTATTGACAGAATCATTTAATAACAATTTACTTGATTATCCACAATATACTAAGCCTGCAGAGTATAGGGGATTAAAAGTACCAGATATTTTATTAAGTGGTAATCATGAATTAATAAATGAATTTCGTAAAAAAGAACAGATAAAAAAGACAAAAGAATTAAGACCAGACTTATGGGAGGAAAAAGATGAATAGTTTTATATTGAAAAATGATAATGAAGAAAAGAAAGTGCTATTATATGAAGAAAAGAAAAGTTATTCATTTACTCCCAAAAAAGGATATAAAAAAGTAAAAAAAATAACTGTATTAGACAAAGATATGACATCATCGATTTTAGAAGATAAAATAATAAGAAAATACAATTTATTGATTAAAATAATTTATGATTTAATATCAAGCGATGATACTACAAGTGGTGATGTTTTAGCAGCTTATACTGAACTTGATCGTTTGAGAAATATTATGTTATACAAGTATCATGAATATTTAAGAAAAGAATTTATAGATAAATATTTAAAGAAATTATATATTTTAGAATTAGAATTAAAAAAAGTTCATGTTATGGAACTAACTGATGAGATTGAAGAACAAAGAGGTAAAGGAAGATAGTGTAAATAATATAGATTAATTTTATCTATATTATTTTTTTGTTTAAAATTTATAATACAATAAATTAAAGTAGAGGTAGTTATGAAGAAGTTAATTATATTATTATTCGTTGTTTGTGTAATTAGTTGTGCTATTTTAAGCCAAAAATATTTTGATAATTCCAAAGAAAATACAATTGTTAATAGCAACAATACTTTAGCAATAATGGTTGAAACTGGAGTAGGTAGTGGAGAATACATTGAATCTAGCAAATCTTTTTGGCCAGGGGATGGGTATGCTTACAATGACAACTTATCTTGGTGTGAAAATGGTAGTAATTTAATTTGGAATGAAGAAAACAAAACATTGACTTTAAATTCCAGTTTAACAGATAAATGTTATATATATTTTGATTTAACAAGTAATTAAGTAAAGTAATGTTGTAATATTTATAAAAATTTGCTATACTACAAATGAAAGCGTTACCCATAGTGGATAATGCCTGGTTTATTGGTCAGACACTATACCTATTTAGACTAGTGTCTTTTTCTTATATTAATTTAATAATAATTAAAAGTAATATAATTATGATTACTAGAAGTAACATTCTTTCTTCTTTCATCTCTTTGCCTCTTTTTATCCAATACCCCTATTTAAGAGTAGTAATAGATTACTCAGATTTAAAGCAGGCACTACCACTAGTAGGTAACGGTGATTTATTATATAGTTAAATTATTATTATGCAAGCAATTCGACAAAACTAGATAAAAAAAGTAATTATTATGATTAATAAAACATATTATTTTTTATGAAAAAGTTTATTGCTCACCGTGGTATATGGAACGATTTAGTTAAAGATAACTCATATGAGGCATTATATAATGGATTAATGAGTAGTCAATATATTGGCATAGAAACGGATTTAAGAGTTACTAAAGATAATATTTTTATATTGCATCATAATGCCTTATATAATGGAAAATTAATTAAAAATCTTTTATATAATGAATTAGAAGATATAGTTAAACTAGAAGAGATATTAAAAATAAATACTAATAAAATAATATTAATAGAAATAAAAGATTTTAATATTAATATAAATAGATTAATAAAATTATTAGATAAATATAAAAGAAATGTTATGTTAATGTCTTTTGATACAAATATAATTAATAAGATTAAAAAATTAAATATTAAATATAAACTTGGAGTACTAAATTATATTATTAATAGTGATAGTGAATACAACTTTGATTTTATTTGTATATTAGATATACTAAATAAAAAGGTAATAATAGATTCTTTTAAAAAACGGAAAATAGAAGTATTAATATATGGAGTAATTGACATAAAAGAAGATAGTATATATATAATAGATGATGAAAAACTAAAAAAATTCTTGCTATAATTATATATAAATGCTAAAATTTTGATTGAAGGATGTGTAATAATGCAAGAATTTGTTTTAGCAGTAATGGAAAACTATGGTTATTTTGGTGTATGTTTTTTAATTGCTATAGAAAATATATTTCCACCGATACCATCAGAATTAATACTTCTATTCGGAGGATTTATGACTACCAAAACTAGTTTAAATATAATACTAATGATTATATTTGCTACATTAGGTTCATTGATAGGTGCTATAGTATTATATTATATTGGTAAGATATTAAATAAAGATCGTTTAAAGAAAATTGTATCAGGTAAAATTGGCAAAATATTAAGAGTTAAAACGAGTGATATAGACATGGCAGATGCATGGTTTGACAACAAAGGAAACATAACAGTATTTTTTTGCCGTTTTATTCCCATAGTACGTAGTTTAATTTCAATTCCAGCAGGGATGAGTGAAATGCCAATGCTTAAATTCTTAATTTATACAATTGTAGGATCTGCTATATGGAATACAGTATTAATAATTATTGGAAATCGCGTCGGAGAAAATTGGGAATCAATCCTAGCAATATTTGACAAATATTCTTTAGTTGTAGTAATTTTACTAATAATAATATTTATTGGGTTCATAATATGGTTTTATAAATTTAGAAAGCCAAGTAAAAAGAGCAAAACAATGTAGATTTGGCAAAAACAATAAAATAATATATAATATAAGTGGTGGATGAATATGAATAAAGAGAATCTAATAGTTATTTTAGGTGGTGTAATTTTTTTAGCTATAGGATTAGTAATTACTTTTAACATAACAGAAAAAAAAGAAATAAATATTAATACAACTCAAATAAAAAATAGTAGTAAAGAAAATAAAATGGAAGAAAAAAATAATACAGAAGTAACTTTTGAAAGTAGTGAAATTCAAATTGATAATAATTCTACTAATGTATCTTCAAATAATCCTAATAAAGAAATAACAAGTAATATAGATACCACAAAAGTAATAGATAATAACTCAAATAATGCAATAGTTAAAAAAGAAGAAAAAGAAGAACCATCAGAGATTAATTATTCTAATAATGATTCTGTAGTTATAAGTAGTTTAGAAAATACATTAGATAAAGTAAAAAACACTACTACAGATAGCAAGTTTATTGATAGTGCAAAAGGAATATTTATAAGTTTAGTAGATTTTATATTTTATGATGGAGAAATTAATGGTATAACATTTGATGAACTTACAGCTAGTGGAAAAGAAAAAGTCTTAAATTTAGCAAATAAAATAGATACTGCAATTGAAGAAAAAGTACCTGGATATAAAGAAACAATTAGCGATAAAGCCACTGCAGCATTTACTAAAGCAAGTGAATTGATAAAAAAAGGAGCAAACAACATAAATGATTTTGCAAAAGAAAAATTAGGAGAAGAATATTATAATGATATAATAGCTGCCAAAGATGAGTTAGTTTACTATACTAAAAATGCTATTAACTTTATAGGAGATATTGGAGGTAATTTATTTAATAGTGCAAAAGATAAATTAAATAATTGGTATCAAAATTTTAAAAATAATAATTAAAATTGCATGATAAAGTGCAATTTTTTTAAAAATATGTTATATTTTTAATGGTGATTTTAATGAATATTTTAGTAACAGGTTCATCCAAAGGTATAGGAGCAGCAATAATAAAAAAATTTGCAAGTAAAGGGTGGAATGTAGTAATAAATTATAATTTTAGTCAAAAAGAAGCCCACGACTTAGAAACATATATAAAAAGATATAATATAAAAGTATTAAACATAAAATGTGATGTTAAAAATGAGGTTGAAGTAAAAAATATGTTTACAAAAATAAAAGAAGAGTTCGGCAATTTAGATGTTATTGTAAATAATGCTGGTATTTCATTAGATAATGGCTTAGTAAATAAAGACGCTAAAGAATTTATGACAGTCGTAAATACCAATTTATTAGGTACATATCTAGTTAGTAAATATGGAACTAAATTATTAAAAGAAGGAAGCATAATAAACATATCTAGTAACAATGTATATACTGGTGGAATTATAGAGTCGGTAGATTATGATGCATCAAAAGCAGGGATAATTGCTTTAACCCATGATTTTGCTAGATATTTAGCCCCTAAAGTAAGGGTAAATTGTATTTGTCCCGGATGGATAAATACAGATATGAACAAAGATTTATACATAGATTATAAGAAAGAAGAAGAAAATAAAATATTATTAAAAAAGTTTGGTGAAGCTGAAGATATAGCAAATGTCGTATATTTTTTAGCAAGTAAAGAAGCCAAATATATAAATGATACAATAATTAGAGTAGATGGTGGTTATGGACATTAAAAAAATAGAAGAAGAATTATCAAAAGAATTTAAAAAGATAGAAGAAATAGAGTATTTGAATAGTCAGAAAGTAATTGAAGCATTTTGGCAAGAAAAAGTATCGACTCAGCATTTTGTTGAAACAACTGGATATGGATATGGAGATTTAGGAAGAGATACATTAGAAAAAATATATGCTAGGATATTTAAAAGTGAAAATGCCTTAGTAAGAACGCAATTTATATCAGGAACTCATGCTATAAGTACAGCCTTATTTGCCTTATTAAGACCACACGATACTTTATTAACCATTACATCAAAGCCATATGATACATTACTTTCGGTAATAGGTTTAGATAACAATCCTAGTTCATTAAAATCATATTTAATAAATTATGAACAAATTGATTTAGTTAATAATGATTTTGATATTATTAAAATACAAGAACGCTTAAAAAAGGGCAATATTAAAGTAATTCATATTCAAAGATCAAAAGGGTACAGTACAAGAGAAAGTTTAAGTATAACTAAGGTAGAAAATGTAATTAAAAAAATTAGAGAGATTGATAATTCAGTTATAATAATGGTAGATAATTGTTATTGTGAATTTGTAAGTAATAAAGAACCTATTGAAATAGGTGCAGACATTTGTATTGGATCTTTAATAAAAAATTTAGGTGGGGGAATATCTCCGAATGGTGGGTATATAGTTGGTAGAAAAGATTTAATTTTACTATGTAGTGAAAGATTAAATGTAGCAGGAGAGGCAAAAGAAGTAGGTCCATCTTTAGGAGCAAACAAACAATTTTATCAAGGCTTATATATGGCTCCATCAGTAGTAGCATCTAGTCTTAAGACATCATTATTAGCAGCTTACATATTAGAAAAAATGGGATATATTGTAAGTCCAAAATGGAATGAAGAAAGAGTAGATATTGTAAGGTCTATAACATTTAATGATAAAGATACATTAATTAAATTTATTCAAGGGATTCAAATGGGCAGTGCTATAGATAGTAATGTTTTACCAATTCCTTATAGAATGCCGGGATATGATGATGATATAATTATGGCATCAGGTTCATTTACTCAAGGATCATCAATTGAACTTTCTTGTGATGGGCCAATAAAAGAACCATTCGTAGCATATTTACAAGGTGGACTAACATATCAATATGGTAAAATAGGAGTATTAAAAGCAATAGAAAACATAAAAAAATGATGAATTTCATATTTTCATCATTTTTATTTTACTCTACTTAGACTAAAAGCAATTTCAGGATTTTTAGCTTCTTTCATATCCCAATCATTTTTATTATTTTTAAATGAAACTAATCTAAGTGCGTTACCTAAAGACATTAACAATCCAGCTTGTTGTCTTAATTTAGTCCATTCTTCACCATTATTTAATCTTCTCAAATCTTCAAAATTTGTTGCATTATTGACCAAATATAATAGGCTCATAATTTCATTGCGATGTTCCATTAATTTATCTTGATAATAACAATAATCATTACCTAAAGTTTCCCCAATGATATTGCTTTTATCTTCCCAAGGTCTAGCACTTTTTACGACGCAGTTACTCCAAATTTCTAAAACTTTTCTTTGAAAAATACTACTCATGCTAGGTGTTGGTTGAATATTTGGCTTTTTAAATGCTTGCATTAATTCGTAAAAAGAATCATGTTCTTCTATAACTTTATCAGCAAATTCCGATTCAAGATTAGAAGATAAATTTTTAACTCTATTTTCTAATTCTATCCTTTCTATCAAATAATCGGCTTCAGTATCCGATAAATCATCACCCAAACTAGAACCCTCTAATAATATATCAAAATATGCATCATCTATTTTACCATTTCTATTAAATGGTACGCTAATAACACTTTTCATAATTTACCCCCTTTTGATGTATATAATTTTAGCATATTTTTATTTATTTGTCAAATTTGTGTAAAATTTATCAAAAAATTAAAAAAATAAAAGCAATAGAAATACTTATTTTATAATAAAAAAGAAAATGGTTATAAAAAATCATAAATTTATTGTATAATTAAGTAAAGGGTGATTTATGAAAATAATTTTATCAGCTGGAGGCACTGGTGGCCATATCTATCCGGCATTAGCAATACTTAAAAAATTTCAAGAAAAAGAGAAAAATTTAGAAGTAATATATATTGGAACACATGATAGAATGGAAAAAGATATAATTCCTAGCATGAATATAAAATATATCCCTATTGAAATATATGGCTTTAGTAAAAAGAAGATAATTCGTGATTTTAAAAACATTTTTTTAATTAAGAAAGCGATAAATAAATGTGTAACTATAATGAAAGATTTTAAACCGGACATAGTTATTGGCACAGGTGGCTATGTAACTTATCCTGTAATTAAAGCAGCTCACAAATTAGGAATAAAGACATTTATTCATGAGCAAAACAGTATTGCTGGTAAAAGCAATATTACACTTGCCAAATATGTAGATTTAGTTGGAGTATCATTTAAAAATTCAAAGGATTATTTTACATCAGCTCGCAAAGTTATTTACACAGGAAATCCATGTGGCGAAAGTGCTTTAACGATACCAAAAATATCTAAAACAAAATATGGTTTTAAAGAAAGTGATAAATTAATAATAATAGTAGCAGGATCTCAAGGAAGTAGTTCATTAAATGAAAAATTTAAAGCATTTTTAAAAATAGTTGGCAAAGAACAATACAAAATAATTTATATTACTGGCAAAAACTTTTATGAAGATTTTATAAAAGACACAGAATTTCCCCAAAATGTATTAGTAGTACCATTTGTAGATAATCTAGCAGGATTAATGAAAGATGCATATTTAATAATCACTAGAGCAGGTGCAAGTACAATAAGTGAAATTTTAGCATTAAAAATACCAAGTATACTAATACCTAGTCCCTATGTAGCAAATAACCATCAATATTATAATGCATTAGATTTAGTAAATATGAATGTTGCTCAAATAATAGAAGAAAAGAAATTAGACACCAACATAATTGAAGTTACAATAAATGAATTAATGGATTCAAAAAAATATAATGAAATTAAAAGTAATTTAAATAAATTAAATATGAAACCATCTTCAACAATAATTTATGAAGAGATAAAGGAACTACTTAAATGAAAGAATACGGAATACTTTTAGAAAATGTAGATTTAAAGGAATATAATACCTATGGTATTGGGGGTAAAGCAAAATATTTAATAATGCCAACATCAATAGAAAGATTAGCAGGGCTATTAAAAAAGTTAAAACAAGAAAAGATACCTTGGTATATATTAGGAAAAGGATCAAATGTAATACTTCCAGATGAAGATTTTGATGGATGTATTATAAAATTAGACAAATTAAATAAAATTACTATAAAAAATGATATAATAACAGCAGCATCGGGAATAGTATTAGGAAAATTTGCTGCTGAATTATTAAAGGAAGGGTATACCAATTATGCATCATTAATAGGCATTCCGGGTCTTTTAGGAGGAGCAATAGTTGGTAATGCTGGAGCATATAAAGTAGCTATCTTTGATTATTTAATTGATGTTACAGTAATGGATGAATTAGGAAATATTAAAACATTAAAAAAAGAAGAAATAAATTATAGCTATCGAAACACAGAATTTAAAAAAACAAAAACAATTATTCTTCAAGCATCATTTAAAGGAATAAAAGGCGATGTAAAAAAAAGTCAAGAAGAGATTAAAGAAAATTTAACAAAAAGGAAAAATACTCAACCATTAGAATATAAAAATGCTGGTTCAGTATTTAAAAATTCTTTAAATGCTGCGGCAGGATACCTAATTGAAAATAGCGGTTTAAAAGATTATACTATCGGGGGAGCTAAAGTCTCAAATAAGCACGCTAATTTTATAATTAATTATAATAATGCAACGAGTAAAGATATTAAAAAATTAATTGAATACATTAAAGAAAAAGTTAAAGAAAAATATAATGAAGAATTAGTTTTAGAACAAATAATAGTTAATTGGGAGAATCATGGAAAAAAAAGTAAAAAGGAGAATAAATAAAAAGGCTTTAATAGTAATAATACTAATATTATATTTAATTATAATGATTTTTTACTATGTTTATAAAATGCCAATTAAAAATATTATAATAAATGGAAATAATTTATTAAATGATTCAGAAATAATTAGTAGTGTTGGTTTAAATGATTATCCCAATCTATTTAAAGTAAGTACTAAAAAAATAGAAAAAAAACTAGAAAAACTAGATTTAGTGATAAGTGCAGATGTTGATAAAAACTTATTTGGAACAATATATATCGATATAGAAGAAGCCCAAATACTATTTTTAAATAAAACAAATAACAAATTAGTATTATCAAATAAAAAAGAAATATCTGAAATTAGTTATAGTGGAATACCGACTTTAATTAATTATGTACCTAGTGATATATATACAAATTTAATTGAGCAAATGAGTAAAATAGATGGAGAAATTATTGCATTAATTAGTGAAATAGAGTATAATCCAGATGTCAAAGAGGATATAACAATAAATGATAATAGATTTATACTAAAAATGAATGATGGTAACTTAGTATACATAGATATTGTTAATTTTACTAATTTAAAAATGTATAAAACAATATATTCCAATTTAGAAACATCAGGAATAATTCATTTAGATAATGTTTATGCTGATGCTGATACTATCATTTTTACTCCATTTGACAAAATAAACGAAGGTGAAAGCGATGAATTATCAGAATAAATTATGGGAATTAATAAAATCCTTAGAAACTAGACCTAAAATATTATTACATAGTTGTTGTGGTCCGTGTTCAACGGCAGTAATAGATTTACTAAAAGATTACTTTGATGTAACAATCTATTATTACAATCCCAATATAGAGCCCAATGAAGAATACATAAAAAGGAAAAATGAACAAATTAGATTTATAAATGAATTAAATAATGAATTTGTACATTTTATGGACTGTGATTACGAAAATGAAGTATTTAGAGAAAAGACTAAAGGTTTTGAAAAAGAACCAGAAAATGGAGCAAGATGCAGTATATGTTACAAAATAAGAATGGAAAAAACTGCAAAAGAAGGTAAAAAATTAAATTTTGATTATTTTGGAACAACCTTAACAGTAAGTCCATATAAAAATAGTCAAAAAATAAATGAAATAGGTGCATATTTAGAAAAAAAGTATGAAATAAAGTTTTTATATAGTGATTTTAAAAAGAAAGATGGTTATAAAAAAAGTATTGAGTTAAGTAATAAATATAAATTATATCGTCAGAATTATTGTGGCTGTGAGTTTGGGAGAGATAAAGATGTATAAAGCAGTAGATTATTTTGGTTTTATTTTATGGATAATTTATTTAATCTTATTTATGAATAGAGAAATAAAGCGAAAAAATAAGTTTTTAGAAGAATATAATTTTAAAATGCTTATAAATAAACCTTTTCATTTAATAAGAATAGATAGTGTATTTTTTTTGATTGTATATTTAATATATAGTAATTTATCAGATAATAGATTATTACCATATTTATATGTAATTATAATGATAACTAATATTGTATATGTACTTTATGACATAGCAGATAATTACAAAACAGAAAAAACTACATTAAAAAATGAATTGTTTAATTTTTGTGCCATTATTTTATTAGTTATAAGTATAGTATTATGTTTAATATTTAAAGTAGAATTAAATAATATTTGTATATTAACTCTAATTTTGAATTTATTTATCCCATTATGGGTATGGTTTATAAATATAATCAAAAATAAATGTAATAAATGATAATTTTAGTGTCTTAATATAATATTATAAGGTGGTGAGTAGAAATGATTATAACTGAACAAAACATAAGAAATTTTTTTAAAACTTTGACAGTAGAAGATATTGCAAATTCAGTTCACTTTTTTGGAATAGACTTTGATAACGAATCAATTGAAACAATAATGCAAATTTTGAATATATTATATGAAGACGTAAAAACATTAAGAAATATAATTGATAGAGATTTTAAATCTCAAAATGGAGAACGGTTGCCAAAAGATGAACATACTCAAAGAATAATAATAAAAGATTGTAATAATAAAGAAACGGTTCTATTTAAAATATTAAGTAATGGGAATATCTATAATATGTTTATAGAATTTAAATTTAATAATGGTAAAAAACCAGCAATTCCAGTAAAATAAAGAGTTAATAGTAGAATAATAAAGAGTTGTATTTTTAACAAATTAAAAAACTTAATTAAAAAAAGTCTAAAGAGTTGATTTTTTTAGACTTTTTTGTTATTCTTAATATGGAGAGTAATATGAATAGAAAAACGAAGACAACATTACTTATTATTTATATTTTAGCAATTTTTTCAATGGTAACCAGT
Source organism: uncultured Bacilli bacterium (assembly GCA_944331865.1). Lineage (GTDB taxonomy): Bacteria > Bacillota_I > Bacilli_A > RF39 > UBA660 > Onthocola_B. The sequence continues at coordinate 18,138 of CALVIZ010000009.1, forward strand.
GCAACAATGGCATATTTTACATATATTAAAGTGTCTAATGTATCTCCAATAATTAATACAAATACAGCTACCATTATGGATTGGTTAATTTTTGATGTAGGAAAACCAGTATATATTTTAGCAAATGATGCCAATTTTGGAAAAGATATGGGAAGTATAACATCAAGTATGCAAGCAAGTGCAACATTAAAAGTAGAAAGTGCCGAATCGGTTACCAAAACATATTATTATAATTTAGAAATACCAAGTAATGAGTTTATATATACAACAGAAGATCAACAAGCAGAATTACTAATCAAAGTAACAGATCCTACTGGTAAAGAACTAACTGAAATTCCCGGTTTAGAATATGTTGAAAGCCAAGGATATCAAGGATTTGACATAACAACTAAAAATGGCGATTTTTATATAGTAGAAAATTACAAAATTTCTACCAATACTATAGTAGAACACAAGTGGCAAGTAGAAATAATCCTTGTTAATTTAGATACAAATCAATATATGAATATAGGAAATGATTTTAATGGGGTTTTGAAAATGGAGAGTGTAAAAGGTAATGGATGATTTACAAAAATATTTAAATAGTGAATATCAAAAAGAACATGATGACACAGTATTTTTAACTAATGAAGAACTAGCTAAAATGAATCCTGCAACTGAGTTAGATATTAAAATGGCTGATTATTTGTCAGAATATGAAAAAAGAGAAGCACTACATAGATTAATATCTGAAAAAAACCAAGAGATTATTAATTTACAGCAAGATATAGCTGATCTAGAAGTATTAATTAATGATTGTGGAAATAATAGTATGTTAAAATCAGAATATCGTCATGATATAATGGAAGATTATGTAGCCATAAGACTTTTAAAAGATGAATTAAGAAGTTTAGAACAAAAGTTAAGTGAAGGTCATGGTAGAAGTAGATAAATTTTTAAATTATTTAAAAAAAGAATTAAATTATTCTGAAAATACAATAAATAGTTATAAATTAGACCTAGATAACTTTTTTCTTTTTGTCAAGAAAAACAAAATAAACTATTTAAAACTAACAAGTGAAGATATAAGAAATTATTTAAAATATCTAGATGAATTAATGTTAAAAAACACTACTATATCTAGAAAAATTAGTGCATTAAGAAGTTTTTATAATTATTTATTAAATAAAAAATTAATTGATTTTAATATTTTTAGCAATATTAGAAATCCTAAACTAGAAAAGAAGTTACCTAATTATTTAAATTATGAAGAGTTAGCCAAAATATTAGATAGTATTGATACATCCAGTGAAGATGGTTTAAAAAATAGATTATTAATTGAAATGTTGTATGCAACTGGCTGTCGAGTAAGTGAAATAGCAAATATTAAAATAGAAGATATTAATTTTAGTAATAATTCTATAAGGGTGATAGGGAAAGGAAATAAAGAAAGAATAGTTTATTTTGGAGAATATGCAAGATTTTATTTGAATAAATATATTGAAGGACATAAAAGAGAATATTTATTTGATAATAAAAATAATGAAAAATTAAATATTCATGAAATTGAATACATGGTTAAAGAAATTGTTAAAAATTTAGCATTAAAAACGCATGTAACCCCACATACATTAAGACATACATTTGCCACACATTTACTTAATAATGGTGCTGATATTAAAACAGTTCAAGAATTATTAGGACATTCGAGTTTAAATACAACAGGAATATATACCCATGTATCAAATGCCCGAATTAAAGAAATATATTTAAAGACATTTAACAGATAGAAAGGACAATATGGAAAAAATATTAGAATGTAAAAATTTACATAAGAAATTTGGTAAAAAAGAAATATTAAAAGGAGTATCATTTACAATAGCTGAAGGTGATATATTAGCATTTATTGGACCAAATGGTAGTGGTAAGACAACAACAATAAAATTAATTTTAGGCTTACAAAAGATAAATGCTGGAGAAGTTATAATTAATGGTTATGACATAAAAAAAGATTTTGAAAACGCTATTAATAAGGTTGGGGCAATAGTTGAAAATCCCGATTTTTACATGTATCTAACAGGATATCAAAATTTAAGATTAATAGCAAATTGTTATGAAAACATAACAGGAGAAGACATTAATAAAATAGTAAAATATGTTGGCTTAGAAAAAAGAATAAATGATAAAGTAAGCAAATATTCATTAGGCATGAGACAACGATTAGGGATAGCAAGAGCATTACTAAACAAGCCTAATATATTAATATTAGATGAACCAACTAATGGTTTAGATCCGGAAGGTATAAAAGATTTAAGAGTATTACTTAAAAAATTAGCAAGTGAAGGAATGGGAATATTAATATCGAGTCATAATCTTGCTGAATTAGAAAGTTTTTGTAATAAGGTCTGTATTATAGATAATGGTGCTATAATTGAAACTAGTGAAGTTACAGAACTAAAAAAACACGAAAATCAATTTATATTTAATGTTAGCGATACAAAAACTTTAAATATTAAAAGTGCCTATGATATAACAAAAAATACATTTAAAATAAATGGTGATAAAGAACTAATTGCAAGTATTATTAAAAAACTAGTAAAAGAAAATATAGATATTTATGAAGTAAAACAAACTGAACTTACATTAGAAGAAGCATTTTTACAAAAAACTAGAGGTGACAAATGATAAGATTAATTAAAAACGAACTGTTTCGAATAATGCATAAAAAAAGCACCATAATATTTTTAATTATTGCTCTTATATATATATTATTAACTAATATAATATATAAAAAAAGTGATATGTTAAATTCATTAAATTATGTAACTGATTATTACTATTATGACATTGAAACAGCCAAAGAATATTTAAATGAAACGGCACCAACAATTGAAAATGCATTAGAATATGCAGAATACAAATCATTTGTAGATGCTTATAATTTAGCAATAAATTATAAAGAGGAATCATGGCAATATAAAAAATATATGGAAGAATACAAAAATATAGATAATAATTATATATTTGCAACTATTAACAATGATTTTGAAGAAGCAAATAAATATAAAGTAATTTTAGATGAAATAAAAGAAAATATAGACAACAATGATTGGCATTATTTTGTAAATAATAAGATTAATGAATTAAAAGAAGATAAACAATTATATACCGAATTAATGGCAGAGAATAAAAATAATGAAGAAATAATATATTATCAAAAAGAAATATTAAAAGCAGAAGAAGAAATTAAGTTAAACGAATATCGTCTTAAAGAAGACATTTGTTATGGCAATGATTATATAAACACAGCTATAGCCGAAATTAAAAATTTATTGTTTGGTTATGCAGAATATACTATTGGAAAAAATAGTGATTATGAAGAAGATTTTATAACTTATAATAAAAATCAGTATATATTACAAGAAAAAGAAGATATTAATAATAGGCAAACATTAAGAGGGATACTAATTAACTTTTTTGGAGAATATTCATTTTTAATATTAGTATTTGTCATTATGATTGCTGGGGGATTAGTTAGTGAAGAATTTAATAAAGGAACGATTAAAAGTCTATTAATTATTCCTAAGAAAAGAGAGAAAATATTACTAGCAAAATATATAAGTGCAATATTATTTATTCCATTAGTTATCTTAATATTATTTATAGTTCAATTCCTAATCGGAGGTATTTTCTTTGGATATAGTTCATTAAATATACCGGTAATTGTATATAACTTAGCAGAAAAGCAAATAGAAACAATAAATGTATTTAAGTATTTTGGTTTATATTTTATTACAAGTTTCCCAAAGATACTTTTACTTACAACATTAGCATTTGCTTGTTCGGTAATTTTAAATAATACAGCATTTGCTATTGCCTTAACATTCTGTGGAATAATAGCTAGTGACTTAATAAATAGTTTTGCATTATTTTATGAAGTAAAAATATTAAACTATTTTGTAACAACTAATTGGAATTTTTCAGAATTCTTATTCGGAGGAACATCTACATATGGCAATTCACTAACACATTCTATAATAGTATGTTTAATGTATTTAGTAATAATGATAATTGCAATGTTTATAGTATTTAAGAAAAAAGATGTAAAAAATGTATAGAAGGTAGTAGATATGAAATTTAAATTAAAGCAAGGTAAATTTATTAATGTTTTTTGGACAATAATATTTGGCCTTGCTTTAATTGTATGTATATTTACTAATAGTTATTTGCATAGATTATCAGATAGTTATAAAGAATCAACTACAGTAATAAAAACTGATAAAAACAAAGAAAGAAACACAATTATAGATGAATATATTAAAAGTATACCTGAAGGGTTATTAATTGATGTAATAAATATAAAAAATAGTATAACTTCGATATTATTAGAAGAAGAAGGTAAATACAAAAGTATTTTATTTGATTATCAAACAGGGGAAGAAATTAATATAAAAAAAATAATTAAAGAAGAAAAAGAAGAAGAATTTTACAATAAAATAAGGGAACTTTTATATTTAAAGTATCCAGTATTTATTGCTCAAGTATTAGATAAAAAAGATGGTACTGATGTATATTTTATGAAAGATAATGAATTAATAATTTACTATTATGATTATAAAATAACACCAGAAGTAAAAGAGGATTTATACTTAACAATAAATTACAATGAAATAAACGAATATATAAATATTAGTTTAAATTTAGATAGTGAACATCAAAATGAAGATGGCAATATGATAAATCCTGCTAAGAAACAAATTGCAATAACCTTTGATGATGGTCCAGGAAATTATACTGAAGAATTAGTAGATATTTTAAAAGATAATAAAGCAAGATCAACATTCTTTATTTTAGGTATAAATATTATTGGTCATGAAGAAGTTTTAAAAAAATCTTTTGCAAATGGCAATGAAATTGGTTATCATTCATATAATCATCAAAACTTTTTACGGCAAGAAATAGATGAAATAATAGTTGAATTTAATAAAAGTAATGAAGAATTAATTGCAGCAATTGGAAGTGGATTTACTTTAATAAGGCCACCATATGGATCAATAAATGAGAAAATAAAAGAATCTTTAGATTTACCAATTATATTATGGAATATAGATACTGAAGACTGGCGATATAAAGATCCAGATTATTTAGTGAAATATGTTTTAGAAAATGTAAAAGAAGATTCTATAATATTATTTCATGATATACATAAAACAAGTGTTGAAGCAATAGAGAAATTATTACCATATTTATATGTCGATGGTTATCAATTAGTTACAATATCGGATTTAGCAAACAATAATGGCATAACATTAGAAGCGCACAAAAGTTATCGATATTTTTCTTAAACAAATCCAATTTCATCAAGTTCATTAGTTGATGCTTCCTGAACCAAATATATTGCACCCCCAATAAGAAATAATAAGGCAGCTATTAATTTTAAAAAAGTATTACGATAATTATTATTATTAAAATTTTTTTCCATATTATTTAAATCTTTAGTAATAGTTAAAACAAAATATAAATATATAAAAAAAGCAACTAAAAAAATAGCAATATGAATTGCTTTTTGTTTGCCATAAGAGTATTTATTTTTAGTTAAAACATAATCTTTTTCATAATAATTAGCAAGTATTGCAAAAGTCGCAATAAAGAAATATATTATCCATATTATATTTTCATTATTAAGTTTATTTAATCGATTAAATACATCCATATTTAATCATATGCTATTTTTTCTTTTTACTTGTTTTTTTAGGATTATTTATCATATAAGCATTACATTGTTTAACTTTAGCGTAATACCGTCCTCCCAAAAATAAAATTGCAAACAAGCCAAAGATAATTCCTAAAACAATTTTTGAAATATTATTATTATCCATAATACCATCTATTAAGAAATAAATTGAAAAGCCAAACAATGCTATGCCATAAACCAATAAACGATTAAGTCTTACTTTTATATTGTGACCATAATCGGTGTTAAAAAATTCTTTAGCAACTTCCTTTTTAGTACTTTTCGAAGCTCTTTGATACTTATTTTTTTCCATACAAATCACCTAACATTATTTTAAGATATAAATTTACATTTAGCAAGATATTTTAAACTATCTTCTTTTGTCATAGTTTTAGCTTTCTCACTTTGTTCTTTAGTTATATTTACAGATGAGGCATTTTTATGTCCACCACCCCCATAAATTTCAGTCAATTTATTTACATCAAAATTATTATCAATAGAGCGATAAGATTTTTGTCCAAAGCCTTTATCCATTGCAACAATTACAATATATTTAATATTATTGGGATTTTTTTCCTTTTTAATATAATCAGCAATTTCATTGCGATATTCATAATTTGCATATAAAATACCAAATTTGTAATTAAATTCATCGTATAAATATAAAATATCATTAAAGTAAGTAGCTAAAATATTTTGATATTCTTCCTGTTTATCTTTAATAATATTTAATTCTTTATCTGTAAAATAAAATTTTTGTCTACTTTTTAAAAGCTTATTAAAAATTGAAAAAATATATTCATCTACACCATAGGCATTAAATAAAATTGCCAAGTTGTGAGCTTTTAAACCTTTCATTTTTTTCTTTTTCCATTCCCAGGTATCTTCTAATCTAGTTAATTCAACAAATTCTTTTAAAAGATTATTTTCATTTAAAAAACTATTTTTAATAAGATATTTATAAAATAATTGAGTAGCACAAGTTTTGCCATTTTCATTTTCTTCAACTATTATAGAAAAATCATATTTATTTAAGTTATTATTAATTGAAGCTTGATGATGATCAAATATCCATAGTTTATTTTTCAAATTTGAATTAGCAACAATACTTAATAAAGGTTCTTGTAAAGCTAAATCGGTTATATAAATTTTATCATATTGTTTAAATAAATCATTATCAAGATAATATTTAAATATAGAAGATAATGAATTAAAATTAGGACATAGCTCATAATCAACATTTAAGAAAGCTAATTTTGCTAAAATAACACAATTAATACCATCAATATCACTTTGATGACTAAAAATTAAATACTTATTCATAAATCTACACCTATAAATATTTTACTATAAATTTTTTTGTGATAAAATAGTAAAAAGGTGATAATTATGTCAGAAATTAGTGTTCATGTACGATTATATATGTTAATAGAAATAATATATTTTGATATTATTAGTCTATATTTAGATAGCGATTTACCCGAAACATTTTGGGATTATGAAATTTATTGTAATGGTAAACTAATAAAAAAGTTTAATAACCCTATATTAAATAAAAATAATAGTTATGAATTTACTTTTACAACAACAGTAGAAAATAAAGAAAAAGTTCAAAGTTTAACGTTACATGATTATTTTAAAAACTTTATAACATTAGAAAATAGTACAAAAGCGCAATTTACTCCAATTTATACTACTGATTTATTAACTGCCCTTTTCTGCAGCAATAAAATATATGTTATTAAAAATGATGGTAGTGATTTTAAAGAAGAAGATTATGAAGAAATATTAAGTATTAGAAATCAAATATTAAGTGATTATATTGATAATTTTGGACCAATAAGTTATTTAAATGATATGGACAGTATATCATCTGCAGATGGCAAAATATATAAACTAAATTTTAATGGTTTAAATTTTGAACAAGGAATAGTAGAAGAAGATGCAAGTATAAAATTAAACCATATCTTACCAACTTAATATAGTAAATTAATTAAATATATGATAGAATTAAAAAGAGGAGCAAAGATGAAGAAGTTTTTAATTATAATTGTTTTTTTATTAGTAATAGCGGGAGGAATTGGAGTATATTTTTTTATTAAGGATAAAAAAGAAGAAGAAAGAATAGCAGAAATAAAAAAAGGTTGGTATGTAGAAGTATTAGTAGATGATGTAAACATAAGAGCAAAAGGGAGCTCTAATAGCAAAATCCTTGGTAAAACCAAAAAAGGGGACATATATGCTGTTAGTGATGTTGATATTATAGGAAATACTTATTGGTATAAAATTGATTATAATGGAACGCTTGCTTTTATATACAATTCAAGTAAATATAATTATTTAAAAGATGTTAACAATCCTAAAGATATAGCTACCCCAACTATTAAATATTTTACTGAAGTATATTATGTAGATTCAATAAATGATATAAACTATGATCATTTAGAAGTTTGGGATGATAGACCAGGTTATGAAATAAGCCATAAAGTATTTCATGAAACAGGTGTTGATATTAATGGTAATACAATTGATCAATATTGGATACAATATACTGTAACAGATAAAGCTGGAAAAAGTAGCTCAAAAGTACAAAAAATAGTATTTAATAAAAGACCAAGTGAAGAATTAGTATATGATTTCAAAGAATTAGAAAGATAAAACTTGCATATTGCAAGTTTTTTTGAAAAAAATATTAAAAAATCCCTTTAAAAAGGGATAAAATAACTTATTTGGTGTCCCCTTAGGTCACCAATTTAAAATCAAAGTCCGAAAATTTGGGCTTTTTTTATACTTATATTTTCCATATTTTCCATATTTTTTATATTTTATATATATTTCGGAGTAATTTTAGAGTAAAAATTACTCTCATTTTTACTCTCGTTAAAAGTAGTTGTCCGTAATATTTACAGCCTTATTTTTGATTACTTGAGATAAATGCCCATACTTGTTTACTGTTGTGTTATACACTTTATGTCTTACAAATTTTTGAATATGATATAATTCCATTCCTTCAGTCATCATTGTTGCTACAAATGTATGGCGAAGGTCATACATTCTAATTTCTGTAACTCCAGCAATTTGGCAAAATTTATGAAACTTTTTTCTTAGTGCTACATCTGAATAGGGTTTATTATAATTATAATTCCAAAATATAATTGTATTTAGATCTAATTTCAAATCATTAATCAAAAAGTCTTTATAGCGTTTTATTTCTTCACAATGTTTTTCAGATAAATCAATATAGTCTGTAGACCATTCATTTTTTGTGGATTTTAAATAAGATGCTGGAATTATTATTTTTTCTCTTTCTTTAACAATATAATCTTTATCAAATCTATTTTTATTTCTAAGTTCATCAAGCGTTATTCTAAATTGATTAGCTATAGAATAAAGTGTATCTCCTTTTTTAACAATATATTCTTGGTCTTTATATTTGTTTGGATCATATTCAATAGAATGGTTTATTAAAAGTTTTTTTCTTTTAAAATCTATGCTATTCCAAGTTAAAGCTCTAATTTCTCCAACACGTTCACCTAATGCGAAACCAAATAGTGTAAATATTTTTATAAGATAAGCATCTTTTTTTAAATTTAAATCATTTGAGTTAATTAACTCATCTATTTTTTGAAAGAATTTTTTTATTTCGCTTTGATTCCAATATTGCATTTCTTTATTTTCAATCTTATATTTTGCAATTTTTGCTATTGGATTATTAGCAACTAGATTGCTATCTACTAAATAATTATAAAATGCTCTCAATTGTTTCATTATGTGATTTTTTTGTTTATTTGTAGTGTTTAACTCATCTATAAATTTGCTCCAAAATTCTTTATCACATCTATGTATATTTTTATTTATTTTTCCTTTTAAATGACAATTATAGTCTTTATTTTTTCTATTAATTGTATTAAATTCTAATTTTTTTATATATTTACAATAATCAATATATTTTTTCCATAATTCATCAAAATTTGATTTGTTTTCTTTTTCAATTTTTTTATTTTCTTTTATTGTTGGGTTATCTCTAATTTGAATTGCCTTTTTGATATCAAAAATTTTATTTCCATTTTCATCCTTGCTAATGCTTGTTTTTATTGGTGTGTTAATTATTATTATATAATTGTTATTCTTTGAATGCTTATATATGTTTTGATATCTCGTATTTTTATATATTTTTTTATTCATTTTTATCACATCTTTCTTTGAATTTTTATTTATTTGTGATATAATAATATAGAAAAATCCTATTACATTATATCGATGATATTTTGTTTAGTCTTAGCCGACTTATAAGTGATTTTTCAGCCTCGTGTTGCCTCACGAGGTATTTTTTATGCATTCCAGGAATGTCCACAATTCTGACAAACATTTACTTTTTTGGCAACTGTTTTTATTTTCTTCCTTTTACCAATAAATATTGCTGCAAGTAATGCTGGTATTGTAAATACTAACCATTTTACAAATATCCACCACCAGCCAATTAATAACCACCAAATAATACCATGACGTTTTGTAACTAATTGACTTTCAGTTACAATTTGGATATTTACATTATTGCTGCCACATTTTGGACAAGTAATCATTTTTTCTACCTCCTTTACTGCCTTTATTATATATTAAAACACAATATGTGATTTAATCATTTTTTCTTAAATCCTTTGAGATAAAATCGCCAACAGGTATATCAAAATAATTTGCTAAATTTATTGCCCAATCCAAAGTGATTTTTCTTGAGTTGCATTCCCACTTTGCTAGTGTAGCTTGATTTATTTTTAACTCATTGCTCATTTTTTCTTGAGAAATTTGTTTTTTTTCACGCAAAAATTTAACATTTGAATTAGTAAAATTTTTATTTTCTATCATTTTTATCCCTCTTTACATATATAATTATATAATAATTTTTTTTACTTTACAACAAAATTATGGCAAAATGTCATTTTATTGTTGACAATGGCAATTTGCCATTATATAATGGTGGTAAATAGAGGAGGGAAAAATGGAAAATAGTATGTTACCTTTAATTTCTAAGAGATTAAAAGAACTTAGAAGCGGAAATAATTTAACGTATGATCAAGTTGCTTCTATTTTAAAAATTCATAGAGAAACTGTTAGAAGATATGAAAAAAATCCAGCTATTATGTCAATTGATATTTTCATTAAAATGTTAGACATATATGGATATAAAACAAATATTTTTTTTAACGAAATATATGGCAATTTGCCATTAAATTAGTTGCGAATATGTTTAATAATAGAAGAGGTGAATGATGAATTACATTGTTGGAAATCAAAGTATATCAGAAGAAAAATTAAGTGAAATAGTTAAAAAAATTATTAATTTATTAGCAAATGAAAAAATAAAATATGGAATATGCGATATGGTATTAGATCAAGTTAAAGATAAAATTTACGATATAATGAATGACGAGTATTTAAAGTTTATTAATGAAGATAATAAAGAGATTGCTAAAGAAAGCAATCCCACAAATACAGATGAACTAATAGATGCTATAAACATGCAAATACCAGCATCTAATATTAATCCTTCTGTTTTTCAAAATAATCACTAGTTGGTATTATTAATCCACAATTTTTACAAATTTTTATATCAATTGGTAAAAATTTATTTAATTCCAAAGTTTCAGTTTTAGGATTATAAACTGGTAAAGCATATTGGTTTTGGTCACTTTTTAGATTGACTAAATCGTTGCTGCCACAATTAATACATTTATTTATTTTCAACTTGTTTCACCCCGCTTTCTAAAGAATATTATAAGGGTTTTAATAAAAAAATACAATAAGTCGGCTAAGACGATTTAAATAAAAAAGATATAGGAAAGGATTTGATAAAAATGATTAAAAAAAGAAGATTAAAAAGATGGGTTAGAATAGAAATTGGAGTAATAATTACTTTAATATTTTTAGGTATTCTAACTTATTTTATTGTCGAAGGAATTAACAGATTTAACGAATTAGCGAAAGCATGCGATTTGGATAGAGGATATACATGTTCATATTATGAAATTAATAATCGGAGGTAATTATGGTTGAAAAAGAGTATTATTCAGCTAAAGATATAGCAATAATTAGAGGCATTTGCAGATCATCAGCTTATAAAGAAATTGAAGAAATGAATATTGAAATGAAACAAGAATATCCAAATATTAAAATATTTGATAATTATATACCAATATGGTATTGGAATGAAAAAACTCGAAAAATAGTCATAAGTGAAAGTAATGATTTTAAAGAATAGAATTTTTAAAATTAGAATAGCTTTTAAAATGAAACAATTCTATCTTTAAATTGCATGGAAGAAAATCATATAATCAATAATTTTCGAGGGCATAGTGATGAATGCATAGTGGTGTTATCCTAGGCTAAAGTATCACCTCCTTTCTGCCTATGCATTCATCGTTATGCTCTCGAGAAAAAAGTTCCTGGATATATAGAGGTTTAAATTAATTTATCACACCGAAATCTATCTAACCAATTTAAACCTCTATATATCCAGGAAAACTAGGGGGTAAAAAATTTTAGGAGGAAAAATGGATAAAACTAAATATTGGTTAAAATTCTATAAAGATTTTTTAAAAACACCCCAAATGCGCGTGATACGAAAAATGCCAAATGGTACTGAATATTTGCTTCTTTATATTTCTTTAATGTTGGAAAGTATAGAATTTGCTGGTCATTTGCGATTTACCGAAACAATTCCATATAATGACGAAATGTTAGCCAGCATAACTGATACAAATATAGATATTGTTCGTTCTGGAATGACAATATTTGAAGAATTAGGAATGATTCAAATATTATCAGATAAAACCATATTTTTACCTGATGTTCCTAAATTAACAGGTAAAGAAAGTGAATCGGCTGCTCGTGTTCGGAAATGGAGATTGAAACATAAGGAAAACTTAAAATTGTTACAGTGTAACGATGATGTAACTACATGTAACGGTGATGTACAAAATAGTAACGACAATATAGAAGAAGAAATAGAAATAGATAAAGAAATAGATAAAGAAATAGATATAGATATAGATATAGATAATTTATATTCATATTTAGAAGAGAATTATGGAAGAACGATTTGCCAAATCGAGTACAACAAACTAAATGAATTTGTTAAATGCTTTGAACTCGAGGTAATTAAACGAGCAATTAAAATTTCAGTCTTTAATAATGTTAAGAATATCGCTTATCTTGAAGGTATTCTGAATAACTGGAAAGCAAAAGGGATTACAAAATTAAGCGATTTCCCTAAAAATGAAAAATCACGAGATGATCCAACAGAAGATATATCAAATGAATTGCTGGAATATGATTGGCTAAATGATGAAGGAGTTGATGAAGATGCTAGTTACCAAAGCAAAACATAATAAAATAGTTAGAGAATTAGAAAGAAATATTGTTATATTAAACGATGAAATAAAAGCATTAAAAAAAGAAAATTCTAGTGAAAAATATAAATTGTTGGAAGCAAAAGAAAATTTTAAAAAAACTTTAAAAAATAAAGAAAATCAAATAAAAAAATTATTAGCAGTTAATTTAACAAATGAAAAAATATCTTTAGAATTAAAAATAGCACATGGTGCCAATGGCGGATTAAAAGCAAGTAATAATAAAAAATCTAAATTAATAATTGAATTAAAAAATATCATAAAAGAAAAGGATTTAAAGATTAAAGAATTAGAAAAAGATTTAAAAGAAGTTAAAAGTGATAAATATAGAGTCGTGCATTGTAAATCTGCAGAGATACCTAAAATGGAAACATCACGAGTTATCAGAGGTCCTAAAAATGCTCAAGTAAACAAAATGCTTAAGGAAATAGGTGATGATCATGCGAAGTAAATTACCAGATGATGTATTTTCTAAATTGCCTTCAGATGTTCAAAAATATGTATTGGAATTAGAAACAAACAATTTAGTTTTATCAAAGCAAAATGATTTGTTACAAGAAAACTTTAATGGTGTAAAAAACAAGAAAGAAATAATAAAACAAATAAATTTCATTTCGAATACAAAAGAAGAAAAATATAATAATCTGCATTTTTATGAAGAAGGAAAAATAGCATCACTTTTATGGTCTATTGGTTTATCAGAAACAACAAATATTAAGGAGCTTAAAGATGTTTAAATGTGATTTATGTCATAAAATAACTGAGCCTAGAGAAAAATTAACAAAATATCCAATAAAATATCGTGATAAAATTTATCAACATGATCATCCATTTAAAAAAAATCAGGTAATTACTAGTTACGGAAAAGAAATAGTTAAAGAAATAAATGTTTGTGAAAAATGTGCTGAAGAATTAAAAAATGGCATCATATCATAGAAGAATCAAAGCTGATTCTGGAAAAGATAAAACATTACCGATAAAAGATAATAAACAATTAAATCGAGTAATGGACTATTTAAGAGTACAAATCGATTTAGCAAAAAGTGATATAAAAATTTATCAAGCACATAGGAATTATATTTTATTTCTTATAGGTTTTAATACAGCTTTTAGAGCAGAGGATTTATTGCAACTTAAAGTAAAAGATGTCATAAAGGGATATATTTCAATTAAAGAAAATAAAACAGGCAAATGGCAGCATTTCAAAATGAATAAGAACCTCCATGAAGAGATATTAGAATATATTAACAAATATCAGTTAAAAGATAATCAGTATTTGTTTATGGGACAAAAGAAAAAAGATACACATAATGGTATTACTGTAGATGTTATTTACCCAATTACTAGACAAAATTGTCAAAATACAATATTTCCTAAAGTTATTAAAGCGTGTGGAATTGATTTTACATTTGGACTTCATAGCTTAAGGAAAACATTTGGATATCAATGGATAAAAAATGGTGGGAATTTAATAACTCTTATGAAAATGTATAATCATGAAGAACCAGCTACAACTCTTTTATACGTAATGTGGGATACCAAAGATATTGATGATGCTAGAGAGTCAATATATATTGGAGGTAAAAAATGAGTGATCGAGAAAAAGAAGAAATGTTTTTGAAAAATAAAATTTATATCTATTGGTATATAAAAAAATTGGGTCTAAAATCTATGGGTGAAGAATTATATGGTGCTGGTTTACTTGGCTTAGTTAGTGCAATTAATTCATATGATCCTAATAAACCAAATAAAGAAAACACTTATTTTACTAAATGTATAATTAATAGCATAAATAGATATTTATATCTTCAAAATATGCCTAAAAGAAAAAATGATAAAAAAATTGTAAGTTTAGATAAACCAATCAATAATTATGAAAATTGTTCTTTATTAGATGTAATTAGTAGTGATGATAATGTTGAAGAAATAGTTGAAAATAAAGAACGAATAAATATTTTAATGGAAGTAATAAACGAATTATCATCAAGCGACAAAAATATAATTTTAAAATATTTTGGAATTAATTGCGATAGGATGAACGAAAGAGAAATCGCAAAGGAATACAATGTTTCAAAACAAGCAATATCATATAAAAAAAATAGGATATTAAAAATTCTTAAAAATAAATTAATTGTAAGAAAATTTGAATTTTAGGAGGAAAAATATGAATAATGATGTTATTATTGGCTACATTTTATTGGCTTTAAAAAATTTGAAATATAGCGAAGAAAAAATGGAAGAGATATTAGATGAATTAAGATTTTTATTTGATAATAAAAGTGAAATTGAAGCTGCAAATTATTATAATAGCCGCAAATGGCAAGAAGAAAATTAAAATGTATGTTGTTGGAGATTAGAATGGTAAAATTATTAATAGATTATTTAAATAATAAATCTAAAAAAGATTTAATAAATATTATAACTAATCATTATAAATTTTTAGTAAGTGAATTAGAAAAAGCAAAAAAACAATACGATGGGTTTTTAAAAGAAAATATGAATATTTGTGCAGAACACGCCAAAGACGAATATAACTTTATTTTATTGCAATTGAAATGGTATGAGAATTATATATTATCTAAAATAGAAAAGGATTAAATATGCTAATATTACCTATAAAGAAAAAATGGTTTGATATGATTTTATCTGGAGAAAAGAAAGAAGAATATAGAGAGATAAAACCATATTGGACTACGAGATTTAAAAACAATTTTGATGAAGTAAAATTAAACATAAATTCTATAATTGAAAGTGCAAAAGGCACAGTTATATTTAAAAATGGTTATCAAAAAGATGCCCCAAAAATTAAATGCGAAATAATTATAAAAGTAAATATAGGAAAAATTGAATGGGGAGCAGAACCTAATAAAGAATATTATGTTTTAAAAATATTAAGTATAGAAAAGGAATGAGTATGTATAAATATGAAAGTATAAAAAAGCTTGTTGATAACAATATAGGGCAATCAAAAGAAAAATATATAATAGACTACAATTTATTATGTAGAATAAGTCAAATGTATCATGAATTGGAAGGACTAAAATTATGCTATGAAAGAGTTTTAGAAAAGAATTTTAAAAAAGAATATATGCAATGGGTATCACATGCTAAGCAAGGTTTATACAATACTAGAGTTGGAAATCCTAGAAAACAAGACTTAATCGATGGTATAAATTGGGCTATTGAGTGTTTAGAAAGAGCAACAACTATAGAAAAGAGTGATAAGTAATGAATAAAGAAATAATGAGTGAGGAAGCATTTAATGAATTAATTACCAATATTGAAGTCGTATCACAATTAACCTTGTATGGTAGAAAAAATATAAAATATTATTTTGAAAAATTACAAAAAGAAAACCAACAACTAAAAGAAAATAATCAAGCACTGCAAGAAGAAATTGCTAAAACATGGGCTAAATTAGATAAAAAAGAAAAAATAATAGATAAAGCAGGAGAATATATAAATAAAACTAAATATAGTGATTTAGTTGGGTTGAATAGTTATAGTATAAATGAATTTTGGTTTATAAAAGAATTACTAGAAATATTAGAAAAGAGTGATAAGCAATGAATGAAGAAATATATAATGATTATTTGAAATTATCCGGTGAAATAACAGAAAAATTAGATAATACGGCATCTTATAAAAATTGGCTAATAATTCAAGAATATATTGATATTTTGATAAAAGAAAACCAACAATTAAAAGAACAACTACAACAAAAAGAAGATATTATAAATAAAGCAAATACTTATGTGATTGAAAACGCAAACATTTACTTAAATTTTATGGGTAATAAAGTGGGTTTTTTTAAAGAAAATGATGGTAAAACACCAATAGAATTATTAGAAATATTAGATAATAAAGGAGAATAATAAATGAATAAAGAAATAAAAATAATAGATTTACTAAATAAAAAAGCAAATCGTGAAGAAATGCCAAATAAAATAAAATATGAAAATATAGAATGGTATTATGATATAGAAGAAAATGAATACATAAAAGAAAATGAAGATTATTGGTTATTTCAGGATTATTTTCCCAATAATTTAAACTTTATGGATTGTTTAAATGATTTAGTAGAAATATTAGATAATAAAGGAGAATAAATGAAAATAAGATGTAAAAAATGTGGAGAAATAATTGAAGGAGATAAGAAAGGAACTTACATTACTTGTAAATGTAAAGCTATTGCAATAGATGAAACAACCTATTATTGTAGAATAAATGGTAATATCGAAGATTTTGAAGAAGTAAAAGAAAATAAAAATAAGGAGAATAAATAATATGAAACAAGGAAGAAATTTTCAAGAAATAGCTGATAAAATAATAAAAGTAATTAATGAACAATGCGATTTTAATGAAGAAAGAGTGGCTAATATCATTGAACAAATAGAAAAGATTAAATATAGTAATAAGTATAAAGCCCCCGAATTACAATATATAAGTTGGAATGAATTAGCAGATGTTTTATCAAAAAATTTCGTGCCCAGCAATTCTAAATGGGAAACTGAAATAATGATAATATTTAATGACCTAAGTGGAACAATTGAAGATTATTGGGAAGGATAATAGATAATATGAATAATAGAGAAATAATAGATTATATTCTAAGTAAATAAAAATACTGAAAAAACGAAAAAATAAATTATTGCAAGTTTTTTATAAAAATCAAATAATAAAAAATATGATATTTGCAAGAAATTATCTAATTAAAATAAACTTAAAATATTGCAATATGAAAACTTGTCAGAATTAGGTACTTTGTCAAGTTTTTAAAAAGTAGAAAAGGGGTTGTTTTATAATGGATTTAAGAAAATTTGGATCTTTAAAAAATACTAAAGTTGTTTCTGAAAAAGAAAAAATTTATAAGGAAGAATTTAAAGAATTTTATCGTAAAGGTAATGCAATTTATGAATGTTCTAATTTTGGACGAATTAGAAGAATTTGTAAAACAAACATATATTATTTAAAGCCATATTTAAGAAATTGTATTGAATCGCATCGGAATCGCAGACATACAGTTATAGTAAAAATTGACAATAAGGAATTTAATTGTAGAAAATTAATAGCAGAAAAGTTTATTCGTCCTTTGAAAATAAATGAAGTAGTTATATTAAAAAATGGTAATAATCTTGATTTAAATGTGAAAAATATGTTTATTACAACAAAATCTAACTTAGGTAAAATAACTGGAGGTAAATCAAGTAAAGCTAAAAAAATATATTATTATGATAATTTAAACTTTAGACACACATATCCATCTGCTAGATCATTAGCCAAATATTTAGGTGTTAGTTATCAAACAATTTTAGATATTGCAAATGGAAAAACGAAAAATTCAAAATTTAATGTAAAATGGTGTGAAAATGAAAAATTGTTTATACAAAATTCATGATTTATTAAATAATATAATTAGGAGGATTTATGCAAGATAAAAACTTACTTTTTTCTAATACATGTAGAATTACATTGTTTATTGTATTAGCAATTTTTTTTGATAAATGGTGGATAGTGTTATTTAGTATATTTTTTCTTACTTATAGAGAAAAATGAAAATAATTTATACTGGAAATTACACATTAAGTGATTATGCAATTTTTATACTAATTATAGTTTTAATTTACATTTATTGGAGGAATAAAAAGGATGATTAACGAATTAGAAGAATTAAAGAAAGAAAATGAAAATTTAAGAAACAAAATTAATAATGAATATATTAATAAAAAGGATATAACTAAAACCATTATTTCCGAACTTGTAAGACTAAAAATTTTGAAACCAAACGCTGATCCATTTGGAAGTACAAAAAATTTGTTAGAAAATTTCAATAAACTGGATATTTCTATAAATCATCTAAATTCGGAGATAAAAAAACTCGAAGCTAGTAAAAACGAATGGGATGGTCCAAGATTTAAGTCGACTAGCATAGTTCAAAACGTATCACCTTCATTAAAAACATTAGATATCATTGATAATAGAATTTCTGATTTGAAACAGATTATTGAAAAAATATCTTGCTATCAATCACAAATAAGGGCTGTTATAAATACTCTTCCAGCAACTGATAAAAAATTAATAGAAGATTTTTACTTTAAAAAGATTGATGTTGTTGATATTTCAATTGAACTTGGATGTGATCAATCAACTACTTATAGAAAAGTAAATAAGGTCATAGATAAGATCAAAATTGAATTATTCCCAGGAAAATATATCGATTCATTAATATAAAATGCAAAAAGGCTGCAAAAAAGCCGCCTTTACAATGCAAAAGTTATATATTATAATTAGTAAAATTGAATGTATGCATTCGAGAAAGATAATTTCTTGAATGCTTTTTATTTAAATGAAAGGAGTTGAGTTAGTGGAAAAAATTATTAAGATTGGTGAAAAAGAATTTAAAATTAAATCAAGTGCATATACCATGTTTGCATATCAAGATGAATTTAAATCTGATATGCTTGACGATGTTACTAATCTTCAAAAAACAGCAATGGAATGCAAATCAGTTGATAAAAATTCGGATGAATATACGGAAAAATTAATTAGCCTAATAAAACCAGTTATGAAATCTTCTTTACAAATTTTATATATTATGGCTAAAGAAGCTGATGATAATATAGTAAATTATAAAGAGTTCTTAAAAAATATAGATAATTTATTTTCTGATTTTTCTTGGTTTAATGATACTTTGACTTGTGCATTAGCACCCTTTACAAGGCGAGTACAAAAAACTGAATGATATTTATAGTACTTCAAATGAAAGGCTAGATATATATGGAGTTATTGCACTTGCCAAAAGAGTGAATATAAACATAGAAGAATTAAAAAATATGTCATTCGTATCTTTGGTAAATATTTTAATTTCTACAGTAGAATCAAATAAAAATAATTCTATACGAATGGCCACACAATCTGATATTAATAAATTTTTTTAAAAGAAAGGAATGATATGTATGGTAAAATGTTTAGTTTTAAAAAAATATAAAGATGCTAATTTAGATAGTAAAACACTAGAAAAAGGAACAATAGTTGAATATGAATTAGAAAAGGCTGAAAAGCTTCAAAAATCAGGATATGTTAAAATTGTTGGCGATGTTACTCCTATCACCTCTGAAGTAGAAGAACCAGAAGAAACTAATACTGATAATGAATTAGAAGAAGATAATGAATCAGATGATGAAAAAGAAGTAACCACTGAAGAAGAAAAAGAAGAACAAGAACCAGAAGAAACTAATGCTGATAATGAATTAGAAGAAGATAATGAATCAGATGATGAAAAAGAAGTAACCACTGAAGAAGAAAAAGAAGAACAA
>CALVIZ010000010.1 GCA_944331865.1 uncultured Bacilli bacterium
TCTGTAAGTAATTTCTTTAATTCAACGACTAACTGCACATCATAAAGAAAACGTGCAGTTAAAATTTTATTTAATGATTGTTAGTTTTTTCTTGACAAACATATTATATTAATGGTATATTATTTATGCATTTTAAAAACGGGTTCTGCTTAGGTGGAACCTAGTTTAAAGTAAATTTTGATACACCAGGATGTGTGTTAATGAAAGGAGGATTTATGCCTACAATTAATCAACTTGTAAAAAAGAATAGGAAAAGTAAAACTAAAAAAAGTAAAAGTCCGGTTTTAAATGTTGGATATAATACTTTAGAAAAGAAGCAAACTGATGCAAAGAGTCCACAAAAAAGAGGAGTTTGTGTTAAAGTTGCTACTAGAACACCTAAAAAACCGAATTCAGCTTTAAGAAAATATGCACGTGTTAGATTATCAAATGGTAAAGAAATAGATGCATATATTCCAGGTGAAGGACATAATTTACAAGAACATAGTGTTGTATTAGTTCGTGGAGGTCGTGTTAAAGACTTAATCGGGGTTCGTTATCATGTAGTTCGTGGTACACTTGATACACATGGCGTACAAGACAGAAAACAAGGCCGTAGTAAATACGGAACAAAAAAAGAAAAGAAATAATAGATTAGGAGGATTATAAATGCGTAAAAGAAGAGCAATAAAAAGAGATGTACTTC
This sequence comes from uncultured Bacilli bacterium, assembly GCA_944331865.1. Taxonomy (GTDB): domain Bacteria; phylum Bacillota_I; class Bacilli_A; order RF39; family UBA660; genus Onthocola_B. The sequence continues at coordinate 686 of CALVIZ010000010.1, forward strand.
CAGATCCAATATATAATTCTAAGGTTGTTACTAAATTAGTTAATCAAATTATGACTAATGGTAAAAAAGGAACTGCTCAAAAAATATTATATGAAGCTTTTGAAATTGTCGAAAAGCAAACAGGAAAGCCTGCGATGGAAGTATATAATGCTGCTTTAGAAAACATTAAACCAGCATTAGAAGTTAAATCGCGTCGTGTTGGTGGGTCTAATTATCAAGTTCCAGTAGAAGTAAAAGATGATAGAGCTCAAACTTTAGCACTGCGCTGGTTAGTTAATTATGCAAGATTAAGAAATGGAAAGGGAATGGCCATTAATTTGGCAAATGAAATTATAGATGCAGCAAATGGTACTGGTGGTGCTGTTAAAAAGCGTGAAGATACACATAGAATGGCCGAAGCAAACAAAGCCTTTGCTCATTATAGGTGGTAGGCTTTATGGCAAGAGATGTATCATTAGATAAAATTAGAAATATAGGTATAATGGCTCATATTGATGCTGGAAAGACAACAACAACTGAAAGAATTTTATTTCATACGGGTAAAATTCATAAAATTGGTGAAACTCATGATGGAGAATCACAAATGGACTGGATGGAACAAGAAAAAGAAAGAGGTATTACAATTACTAGTGCGGCTACTACTGCCCACTGGAAAGGATATCGTCTTAATATAATAGATACTCCAGGCCATGTTGATTTTACTGTTGAAGTTTCAAGAAGTTTAAGAGTTCTTGATGGTGCTGTTGCTTTGCTTGATGCTCAAGCTGGTGTTGAACCACAAACTGAAACTGTATGGCGTCAAGCTGACACATTTAAAGTTCCAAGAATGATTATGTGTAATAAAATGGCAAAATTAGGAGCTAACTTTGAATATAGTTTAGAAACTATTAAAAAGAGATTGGGGGTTAATGCTAAACCTATTGAATGGCCTATTGGAGCTGAATCTGAATTTAAAGGTATTATAGATTTAGTTAATTTAAAAGCTTATGAATATGATGGTAAAGAAGCAGAAGATGCTAAAGAAATACCTATTCCTGAAGATTTAGTAGAATTAGCAAATACAAAAAGAGCTGAATTAGTTGAATCTGTTGTTGAATTTGATGACAATTTAATGGAAAAATATTTAAATGGTGAAGAATTATCTGTTGATGAAATTAAATCTTTAATTAGAAAAGGTACTTTGGATGTTAAGTTTTTCCCAGTATTATGTGGAGATGCTTTATCAAATAAAGGTATAAAATTATTATTAGATGCAATAGTTGATTATATGCCTGCACCAACTGATGTTGCAGCAATAGAATGTATGGATAAAGATGGAAAAGACATTTTAAGACATCCAAGTGATTCTGAACCTTTTACAGCTTTAGCATTTAAAATTGCAACAGATCCATATGTTGGTAGACTTGCATTTTTTAGAGTTTACTCTGGTCATTTACAAAGTGGTTCTTATGTACTTTGTACAAATGCTGCAGGTAAAAAAGAAAAAGAAAGAATTGGAAGAATTCTACAAATGCATGCTAATCATCGTCAAGAAATTACCGATGTATATTGTGGTGAAATCGCTGCTGCTGTTGGATTAAAATCAACTACAACTGCTGACACATTATGTGATGAAAAAAATCCATGTATTATGAAAGGAATGGAATTCCCACTTCCTGTTATTGATGAAGCTATTGAACCAAAATCAAAAGCTGATCAAGAAAAAATGGCTATAGCTTTACAAAAATTAGCTGAAGAAGATCCTACTTTTAAATATAAAACTGACCCTGAAACTGGTCAAACTGTTATAAGTGGTATGGGTGAACTTCACTTAGATATTCAAGTTGATAGAATGCGTCGTGAATTTAATGTTGAAGCTAATATTGGTCGTCCACAAGTTGCTTATCGTGAAACAATAACTCAAGCAGCTGAATGTGAAGGAAAATATATTAAACAATCTGGTGGTCGTGGACAATATGGTCATGTTTGGGTTAAATTTGAACCAAATCCTGAAAAAGGATATGAATTTGTTGATGCAATAGTTGGTGGTGTAGTTCCAAGAGAATATATACCAGTAACTGATAAAGGATTACAAGAAGCAATGGCTGGTGGTATTCTTGCAGGATATCCAATGGTTGATGTTAAAGCAACATTGTTTGATGGTTCTTATCATGATGTTGACTCATCAGAAATGGCCTTTAAAATTGCAGCTTCTATGGCTTTAAAAGAAGCTAAGAATAAATGTAAACCTGTATTACTTGAACCAATTATGAAGGTTGAAGTAGTAATACCTGATGAATATATGGGTAATGTTATGGGAGATTTAACTTCTCGTCGTGGTAAACCAATGGGTAATGAATCACGTGGTAATGCATTATCAATTAATGCAATGGTACCACTTGCAGAAATGTTTGGTTATGCTACAAGCCTTCGTTCAAATACTCAAGGTCGTGGAAACTTCACTATGACATTAGATCATTATGAAGAAGTTCCTAAAGGAATTGCTGAAGAAATTATTAAGAAAAATAGCATAAATTAAGAATAATACTTGAAAAATTTTCAAGCATTAGATAAAATATAATAGTAATAGAAAAAAGGAGGAATATTATTATGGCAAGAGAAAAATTTGATCGTTCAAAAGAACATGTTAATATTGGTACAATTGGTCACGTTGACCATGGTAAAACAACATTAACTGCTGCGATCACTAAATATTTTGGAACATTTGTTGATTATGCTGATATCGATAAAGCTCCAGAAGAAAGAGAAAGAGGTATAACAATCAACACTGCACACGTTGAATATGAAACTGATAAACGTCACTATGCACATGTTGACTGTCCAGGACATGCCGATTATGTTAAAAACATGATTACAGGTGCAGCTCAAATGGATGGAGCAATTCTTGTTGTATCTGCTGCTGATGGTCCAATGCCACAAACTAGAGAACATATTTTATTATCTCGTCAAGTTGGTGTGCCTAAGATCGTGGTTTACATGAATAAATGTGACCAAGTTGATGATCCAGAATTACTAGATTTAGTAGAAATGGAAATTAGAGAATTATTAGGAGAATATCAATTTGATTCAGATTGTCCTATAATTCGTGGTAGTGCTTTAAAAGCTCTAGAAGGTGATGAAGCAGCTGCTCAAAGTATTCGTGATTTAATGGCTGCAGTTGATTCTTATATCGATGCTCCAGTTCGTGATACTGACAAACCATTCTTAATGAGTATTGAAGATGTATTCACAATTTCTGGACGTGGTACAGTTGTTACTGGTCGTGTTGAAAGAGGAAAAGTTAGCCTTAATGAAGAAGTTGAAATTGTTGGTTTAAAACCTACAAAGAAAACAGTTGTTACTGGTATTGAAATGTTTAGAAAATCACTTGACTTTGCTCAAGCTGGTGACAATGCTGGAGTTTTACTTCGTGGTATTGCTCGTGATGAAGTAGAACGTGGACAAGTTTTAGCTAAACCAGGAAGTGTTACACCTCATACAAAATTTAAAGCTGGTGTTTATGTACTTTCTAAAGAAGAAGGTGGAAGACATACTCCATTCTTCTCAAACTACAGACCACAATTCTATTTCAGAACAACTGATGTTACTGGTGTAATTGAATTACCAGAAGGTGTAGAAATGGTTATGCCTGGAGATAATGTAGACATGACTGTTGAATTAATTGCTCCAGTTGCTCTTGAAAATGGTACTAAATTCTCTATCCGTGAAGGTGGAAGAACTGTTGGTGCTGGTGTAGTATCTGAAATTATAAAATAATTTAAAGATATAAAATAAACTATTGGTTTTGACCAATAGTTTTTTTGTGCTTATTTTTTTTCTAATATTGATTTAGGATAGGACTTATAAACATCAGTTTTTCCAACTAAATAGTCAATAGATGTATTATAAAATATTGCTAATTCATATAAATAGTTAATGGGAATTAGCCTTTTTCCTATTTCGTATTCACTATATTGTTGTTGTTTTATACCTAATGCTTTAGCAACATCACTTTGTTTTAAATCTTTATCTTCTCTAATTTCTTTTAATCTTTGTATATTCATTTTCTTCTCCTAAATATATTTTGCCAAACAAAACATATATTGTATTGACATTACAAAACATCTTTTGTAAAATTATATTGTATACAAAATATGTTTTGTATAGGGTGTAGTAAATGAAAAAGAAGTATGTAGTAATATTTAGCGTTCTATTAATAGTATCGGTATTAATTTATATTTGTATACCTAAAGAAAAAGAAGAAGTAGAAGATACTGAAACAAATGTAAATAAAAATGGTTTTTTAACTTTAATGTTAGAACAAGATGATGGGTCTTATCAAAAGTCTTCATCAAATACATGGCCAGGGGATGGTTATGCTTTTAATAATGAACTATCTGGTTGTGAAAGAGGTGGATAATTAGTATATGATAGAGAGACAAATATAGTCAAATTAATAAGTAGTGGATCAGATAAATGTTATGTCTATTTTGATAAATATAATGTAGCAAAGATAACTAATGTAACAAGCACAAAAACAACAAATAGTGTAACTTTAACAGTAACAACAGAAGCTGGAGAAAACCCATTAGAAAAATATTATTTCAGCAAAGATGATGGACAATCATATCAAGAAAGTAGTACTAACACATATACATTTAGTAATTTAAATTATGGAACAACTTATACATTTAAGGTATATGCAAAAGATACATTAGGATATGAAACAAATGAAGAAAGTATAGAAGTAACAACAAATGCATATGTAAATCCAACAGTAAATAGTATAACAGTAACAAGTAAAACGACAAGTTCAATAAGTATAAGTGTAAGTGCCAGTGGAGGAACAAATAGTGTAGCAACATATTATTATTCAATAAATAATGGTGCATATACAAGTAGCAGTAGTAATACCAAAACATTTACAGGATTAAGTAAAGGAACAACATATACAATAAAAGTATATGTAAAAGATACAAATGGAGTATCATCAAGTGAAAAGACAACAAGTGCTCAAACAAAAAGTGAAATACTCATAGCAGATGTTTGTAGTAATGGAACAAATTTAGCAACATGTATAAAAAATTATTATAATGAAGCAGGATCAGATATGTCTAGTATGTACTATCATACAAGTAGTTTAGCAAATAGTGCAGGAGATAACTCATATAGATATGCTGGAGCCAATCCAAATAATTATGTATGCTTTGGAACAGATGCAAGTACATGCCCAGGAGATAACTTATATAGAATAATTGGAGTATTTGGAAGTGAAGTAAAACTAATTAAATCAACTAGTTATGGTAATTATGCTTGGAGTACATCTGGCAATACTTGGGCAAGATCTAGTCTAAAAAGAACTTTAAATTCAACATTTTTAAACAGTTTTTCTACAGTTTGGCAAAATAAAATTATATCATATACATGGTATGTTGAAGGATATGATCAAAAAGAAGTACCTCCTAAAAGTTTTTATGATGCAGAAAGTAGTGGAACAACTTGGAATGGTAAGATTGGGTTAATGTATATAAGTGATTATGGATATGCAGCAAGTAATAATTATTGGACAACAACATTATGGGATTATGACTTGGCAACAAACTCAAATTGGCTATATTTAGGAACTGAAGAATGGCCAATTACAAGAGATAAATTTTTTCAATATGATACTTTTTATATTCGAGATAATGGTGACATTAATTGGCAAGGTGGCTTTAATCAAGGTTATACTTATGCGGTTCGGCCTTGTTTTTACTTAACATCTTCCACAACTTATGTCTCCGGATCTGGAACAAGTTCTGACCCAATTAGGATAAATTAACAATATAAATGTTAAAATAAAAAAGGTAAAATTTTGTATTAGTAAAATAAAAACTAGAATTTTTTGCTATTCTAGTTTTTATTAAATTCTTTTGCTAGTAGTCCACTTTTTAATAGATGATTATATTTAGATTCATCAATTATTAAATCAAATTCACCTATATATTCATATATATCAGGATTAAAGCCATTTTTAAAACGATTTAAACCATGATAAGGGTTATCTATACTATCAATGGTTACGCCGTTTAAATCAGCATATTTATAGTGTTCTTTATAAAATTCCAATATAGCATAATATAGAAAATAATTAGATGGATACCTTTTTAAATCTTTATCATAGCCACTTATATGTATAGTTATTCTATTATTATATTTTATAATCATAGCACCTGCTACATAAATAGTATTTTCTGTATTAATATACTTTGATGCTTCTGTAATATCATTTTTATAAGATAATAGGTTTTTATCAGAATTCATTTTAGCATTTATTATATTTGCACTATTACTTTTTACTATTTTTTGAGCAAATTCACTATTTTTCTTTAATTCATAATTATAGTAATTTTGGGAATTTATTAAATAATATTTGTAATCTACTTTTACTAGAAAAAAATCTATATCATTTTGTTTACTAAATACATTATATAAATCATTATAATGATAAGCATTTTTTTCTATTTTATCTTTAATAAAATTATAAAAAATATTAATTTTAGATACATCAGCTTTTTCTAAAACTAATCCTTTTCTAATTCCTTTTTTAACTTTATTTCTAGTATTTTTATTTAATTTATTGATGTCAAATTCTTCTAAATTGACTATAGCATTTATTCTTGGTAATAATGCTTCAAAATTGGAATTGCTTTTTAATTTTTTGTATCCGCAATTAATTAATATATTAATAATATTATAATTTGTGTTGTATTCAAAATTATTATTTTTCTTATTTAGTTTTCCAATTGCTATTTCAGGATTAATTTTTATAAAAACAAAATTTTTCTTTTTATAATATTCTTTTATTTCTCTAGTAAATGCTTCTAAAACAAATTTATTAGAGTAATCTACTAAAAAACCTCTAGGAGAATAACCATAGTAATAATTACCTATCTTTTTATATAATACTAAAGCTGCAGCAATAATTTTATTATCACTTATTAGTCCTACAAATTCATAATCATAACCTTCTTCAGCTTTAAGTATAGCATAACTTGATGTTTGATATGAATTGCCAATTATGCTTTCTCTTACAAATGTATTAAAATCTTCTAAAGATAGTTCTTTTAAATACATAAAATTCTCCTTTCGTATAAGAAACAATTATATCATAAATAAAATTTATTGACAACTTTTAAATAAATGTTAAAATTATATTAGGTGATGTTATGGCTGCTCAATTTAAAAAAAGTATAGAAAATATTTATAATAAAATGATTGTATTTTCAATAATTACATCAATTATTACAATTATAGTAGGTACAATATTATTGTTTTTGCCCGATTTAACAAATAAAGTTGTTGGAATTATTACTGGGGTTATATTTGTATTATTTGGTTTAACTTCTGTTTATAAATATTTAAAAAGAGATGGAGCAAAGATTTATACTCTTAATCTTGTATTTTCAATATTATATTTAGTTTTAGGTGTGGTAATTATTATCTTCCCATTTAGCGTAATTGAATTTGTAACAGTTTGTTTAGGTTTATTTTTAATTATAAATGGAGCTACTAAAATAAATTATGGATTATGGCTTAAAAGAGGTAGTTGTAGTGCGTGGTTAATTACTTTAATTGCTGGCTCTTTTTTAGGAGTTTTAGGAATAATGATGATATTTAATCCTTTTACTTCTTATGCATTAACTCAAATCGTCGGAGCATTTCTAATTATGTCTGGAGTAATTAATTTAAGTGATGCTATTACTTTTAAAGCTGCCGCTAAAGAAATAATGGAAATATTTTGGTAATTAAACTGCTTAAGTGCAGTTTTTTTATTTTTGTGATATACTTATATTGGTGATTAAAATGTTAATAAAAGATATTAAAGCAAGAGAAATTTTGGATAGTAGGGGTAATCCTACAGTTGAAGTTGAAATGACTTTGGATAATAATGTTAAAAAAACTGCTAGTGTACCTAGTGGTGCATCAACTGGAAGTAGAGAGGCATTAGAACTTAGAGATAATGATAAATCTAGATATAATGGTAAAGGTGTTTTAAAAGCTGTAGAAAATGTTAATAAAATTATTGCTCCAGCATTGCTTGGTAAAAAAGCTAATCAAGCTAGTATTGATAAAATATTAATAGAACTTGATGGTACAGAAAATAAAAGTAAACTAGGTGCAAATGCTACTTTAGGTGTATCATTAGCATGTCTTAAATGCTTAGCAGAGTCTGAAAATAAAGAATTGTTTGAATATGTATCTAGTAAAAATGTTTCTATGCCAATACCAATGATTAATATTATCAATGGTGGAAAACATGCTGAAAATAATATTGATATTCAAGAATTTATGATAGTTCCTGTTGTTAAAACAATGAAAGAAAGAATAAGAGCTGGAGCAGAAATATTTCATGAATTAAAAAAATTGCTTGTTAAAAACAATTTTAGTGTAGGTGTTGGTGATGAAGGTGGTTTTGCACCAAATTTAGATAATAATGCTATGGCTTTAGAATTTATTGTAGAAGCTATAAAAAAAGCCGGTTATAAGGCTAAGGAAGATGTTTATATAGCATTAGATGTTGCTGCTAGTGAAATGTATGATAAGGATGCCCAAAAATATAATATTGATGGTAAAAAATTATCTAGCGATGAATTAATTGAATATTATAAAAGTTTAATAAAAAAATATCCAATATTAAGTATTGAAGATCCTTTTTTTGAAGATGATTTTGATGCTTTACAAAAGTTTACTGCAGAAGTAGGTGATAAAATAATGATTGTTGGTGATGATTATTTTGTTACTAACGAAAAATATTTACAAAAAGGTATTGATATGAAAGCAGGTAATGCAATTTTATTAAAGGCTAATCAAATTGGTACTATTACGGAAATGACAAAAACTATTTTACTTGCTAAGAAGAATAACTATAAAACAATAATTTCTCATCGTAGTGGAGAAACTGAAGATACATTTATTGCTGATTTAGCAGTTGGTTTGGAAATTCCTTTTATAAAAACAGGGTCTATGTGTCGTGGTGAAAGAATTGCTAAGTATAATAGATTAATGCGAATCGAAGAAAAATTAAGTAAGAATAAATAGCTAGTGATAGACTAGCTTTTTTTGTTGGAAAATATATAAATTTAAGATATAATTATTATAGCTGGAGATGATTGAATGAAAAAAATAGTTGATGGAAATACTGCTTGTAGTAAAATAGCTTATTATTTTAGTGAAGTGTGTAGTATATATCCTATAACACCTTCTAGTCCTATGGCAGCAAATATTGATACCTTAACTGGAACTGATTTATTAAATATATTTAATGCTAAACCAAAAGTATTAGAAATGCAATCAGAAGCTGGAGCAGCTGGAGCAATGCATGGTGCTTTACTTTCAGGAAGTTTAGCATCTACTTTTACGGCATCTCAAGGATTACTTTTGATGATTCCTAATATGTATAAAATGGCTGGTGAAATGCTTCCGGGAGTAATACATGTTGCTTCACGTAGTTTAGCAACACATGCTTTATCAATTTTTGGAGATCATCAAGATATATATGCAACTCGTGCTACAGGTTTTTGTATGCTAGCTTCATCTAGTGTTCAAGATGCTCAAAATCTTGCAGCAGTTGCTCATTTGTCAGCGATTAAAGGAAGTCTTCCTTTCTTACATTTCTTCGACGGTTTTAGAACTAGTCATGAACTTAATACTATTGAAGAAATACCTGAAGATAAATTATTAGCATTGGCTGATTATGATAAAATAAATGAATTTAAAAAAAGAACTTTAAATGTTGGTAATAAATATCAATATGGAATGAGTCAAACCGAAGACATTTATTTTCAATGTATGGAAGCAAGAAATAAATATTATAATCAAATATCTGATATAGTTAATGATTATATGACTAAAATAAATGAAATAATGCAAACAAATTATAAACCTTTTAATTATTATGGAAGTGATGTTGCTGAAAATGTTATTGTAGCTATGGGTAGTGTTACTTCAACTATAAAAGAAGTTGTAAAAAAACTAGGTAATGTTGGTTTAATAGAAGTGCATTTATATCGTCCTTTTAGTACTAAATATTTGTTAGATGTTTTACCTAAAACTGTTAAAAAAATTGCTGTTTTAGATCGTACTAAAGAAAGTGGCTCAGTTGGGGAACCATTATATTTAGATATTTGTAGTGCATTAAAAGATATGGATATCAAAATTTATGGTGGTAGATATGGTTTGTCAAGCAAAAATACTACTCCAAGTGATATTTATGGTGTTTATAAAATGCTTGAAGAAAATCCAGTTCATAATTTTACAATAGGAATTAATGATGATGTTACTAATTTGAGTATTAAACCATGTCCAATAAACATTGATAGTTCGCATAAAGAAATTCAAATATATGGTTTTGGATCAGATGGAATGGTAAGTGCTAGTAAAGATATTTTAAAAATAGTTCATGAATCATTAAATAAATATGTTCAAGGATATTTTCAATACGATTCTAAAAAAAGTGGTGGAGTAACTATTTCTAATTTAAGATATTCTGATAGCGTAATTGATGAACCATACTATGTTACTAAACCTGAAATAACAATTGTTACTAAAGATATTTACTTTAAAATGTTTGATATGATAAGTAATTTAAAAGATAATGGTATTTTATTAATTAATACTATAAAAAATGCTGATGAGTTAAATAAATTAATTCCTAATAAAGTAAAAAATATTATTAAAAATAGAAATATAAAAGTATATTACATAGATGCTGAAGATATTGCATTAAAAAATCATATACCAGGTAAAATTAGTAAAATAATTGAATTATTAGCATTAAAGTTATTAAATGTTGAAAATGCTTTTCAATATATTGAAAATAGTATTAAAAAAAGTTTTGCTACTAAAGGTGAAGATGTTATAAATAATAATATTAATGCTATGAAAGAAGCTGAAGATAAACTTCAAAGCATAGAGTTTAATGATGATTATTCAAGTATTATAGATACTTTTGATGAAAATGTTGTAGATTTAATTAATAAAAGAATGGGTAATGAAATAAGTGTTAGTAAATTAATGAATTATGCATATGGAAGATTTGAAGGTGCTACTACAGAAAATGAAAAAAGAAATATTTCTAATATAGTTCCTAAATGGAATAAAGAAAATTGTATAGAATGTGGCATGTGCGCTTTATCATGTCCTCATGCTGTTATTAGAAGTGTTACTAGTGAAGATGAATCTAAAGGTATACCTTTTATTGGTTATGATAATTTAAGATATGTTATTGAAATAAGTGAAGAAGATTGTACAGGTTGTGGAGTCTGTGCTAATGTGTGTCCTGGAAAAATGGGCAATAAAGCACTAACTATGGAAGAAGTAAATAATAAAACTAAAATAGATTTTAATTATAATATAAAAAATCCATTAAATAAGTTCACAATTAAAGGATCACAATTAGAAAAGCCATTATTTGAATTTAGTGGTGCTTGTGCAGGATGTGGAGAAACTCCTTATATTAAATTGTTAACGCAATTATTTGGTGAAAAACTTATTATAGCAAATGCAACAGGTTGTTCAAGTATTTATGGTGGTAGTGTTCCATCAACACCTTATAGTATTCCTTGGGCAAATTCTTTATTTGAAGATAATGCTGAATTTGCTTTAGGTATGCATATTTCTTATAAACAAAAAAGAGAAAGAATAGAACATATTATGAAAGAAGCAATAGATTCAGTAGATAATGAAGTTAAGGATTTATTTAATGAATGGTTAAATAATAAAGATGATTTTAGTAAAACTATGGAAATTAAAAATAAATTAGTTGGTAAAACTATTCCAAAAGAATTAATTGATTTACTTGATTATATTCCTGTTAGAACTGTTTGGGCAATTGGTGGTGATGGATGGGCATATGATATTGGCTATGGTGGTTTAGATCATGTTTTGCATTCAAATGAAAATATAAAAGTATTAGTCCTTGATACAGAAGTTTATTCAAATACAGGGGGACAAGCAAGTAAAGCAACTAAACTTGGTGCTGTTGCAGAATTTGCAAATTTTGGTAAAAGAACAAATAAAAAAGATTTATTTAAAATTGCAACTTGTGTTCCTAATTGTTATGTTGCAAGTATTGCTCTTGGTGCTAATATGCAACAAGCAATTAATGCTTTTAAGGAAGCTGAAGAACATACTGGACCAGCGATAATTATTGCCTATGCGCCTTGTATTGAACATGGCATAAAAACAGGTATGGGTACAAGTATTAATGAAGAAAAATTAAGTGTAGAATGTGGCTATAATATTTTAATGCGTTATAATGGGGATTTAAAAATTGATTCTAATGAACCAAATTTTGAAAAATATGAAGAATTCTTGAATAGAGAGGTGAGATTTAATGCTTTAAAACTTAAAAATCCAGATTTTGCAAAAGAAATATTGGAAGAACAAAAAAAATATGCTAAAAAAAGATATGACAATTATTTAAAAATATGTAAAAAGTGAGGTTTTATGAAAAAGTTAATATGTTTAATTTTAATGTTGTTTTTGGTTACTGGTTGTACTTTTAAGGGGGAATATAGGGTTGATATAAAAAAAAGTAAGGAAGTAAATTTTGGAATAACTATTGCTTTTGATGATCAGTTGTTGGATTATTTTATTGCACTTAATGGTGATTCTACTCAAAACTATACTGATGAACAAAGATGGGAAATGATTGAAAAACTTATAATTGAAGAAAATGGTCAAAGTCCAGTAGATTGTGGTTTTGTTTCATCAAGATATGAAAATGAAGAATATAAAGGCTTGACCTTTACTAAAACTTTTTCTAGTATAGATGATTTGGTAAGTAGTGATGCAAATTTAAATTTTAATAAATTAACTAATACGGAAGATATAAAAATGTTTACTAATGATAATGGAGTTTATTCTTTAAAATTATTTTATGAAAGATCTGAAGATGAACAGGAAATTTCATCTTATATGGATTTTAAATTTATTGTAACATTACCTAATAAACCTATTAATCATAATGCAACTAGTATTTCTGAAGATGAAAAAACATTAACTTGGGATATTACTAAAATGAGTGACAAAAATTTTGCTTTAGATTTTAAATTTGATACTATACCATGGAATTATATTTATATTGGTGGTGGAGTTTTATTATTAGTTGTCTTTTTACTATTTGCTTCTTCTTATATGAAAAAAAAAGGAAAAATTGATGTAAGTAAAATGCCAAAAGAAGTTAATAATTCTAATAATGTTGAGATAAAATCTAGTAATAATGCAAGTAATGAAAATAATTCTAAAAAAGAATCTATTGATATATTAAATATTGATGATAAAATATTAGATTCTTTAAATGAGCCAGTAGGAAATACTGAAGATGTAATAAATTTGGCTATGGTTGATAATTATCAATCAACAGAAACACCAATAAAAAAAGATGAGCCAAATACAGAATTATTTAATTTTGATAATCAAGATAGTAATAAATAATATAATAAAAATAGATAATATAAAAATCTCGTTCCTATTTTTCTAAGAAACGAGAATAAGTATCTATTTTTTTATTTTTTAAAATAATACGAAGTTCTCTTGCGAGAACTTCTTAAAGAATAAAAAGGGGTTGACTAGTGTGATACTAGCACCAATTCGCCTTTAAGTGAATTGGTGATTACTATCCTAACCGATTTTGATTACTTTGTCAACACTTTTTTTTAATTTTTGTTATAATATTTTTAGGAGCAAAATATGAATTTAAATTTAATTAAAAATATAGGTCCTAAAACTGAAAAAATATTAAATAAAATTAATATATTTTCTGTTGAAGATTTAGTAACTTATTATCCATATCGTTATAATGTTATTAAATTTATTAATATAAATGATGCTAATGAGAGTGATATATGTTATGTATTAGCTACTGTTTTAAGTGTTGTTAAAATAAGTTTTATTAAGAAAAATTTTAATAGATTAGATTTTATTGCTGCAAATAATAATATTAGTTTTAAAGTAACTATTTTTAATAGAGCTTTTTTAAAAAATAATTTGTATGTTAATAGAAAAATAGTTTTAATTGGTAAGTATAATAAAATAAAAAATATATTTATTGCTAATGATATAAAATTTAATGTTGAAGATGGAACAATTGAACCAATATATCATTTAACGGAAGGATTAAAAAATAGCAATTTAAGAAAATTAATTAATGAAAGTCTTAAATTAAAATATAAGGTATATGATTATGTACCTGATATATTTAATGATAAATATAATTTTATTAATAAAGATAAAGCAATAGAGTTAATACATAATCCTAATAGTATTAGTGATATAAAATCAAGCAAATTAAAGTTAATATATGAAGAATTATTTTTGTATATGTTTAAAATTAATTATTTAAAATTATTAAATAAAAAATCAAATGGTATTAAAAAAATTTTTGATGAAAATATTTTAAATGAATTTTTAAATAGTTTAAGTTTTAAATTAACTCTTGATCAAGAATTAGTAATAAAAGAAATATTAAATGATATGAAAAGTTCTAATCGTATGAATAGATTAGTTTTAGGAGATGTAGGCAGTGGTAAAACTATTGTGGCAATTGTTGCTATTTTTACTAATTATTTAAGTTCATATCAAGCAACTTTTATGGCTCCGACAGAAATTCTTGCTAAACAACATTATGAAACTATTAAAAATTATTTTGAACCTTATAATATAAAGATTGCTTTATTAACTGGTAGCACAACTAAAAAAAATAAAGAAAAAATTTATGAAGAATTAGAAAGCGGTCAAATTGATTTATTAATTGGAACACATTCTTTATTAAATGAACATGTAATATTTAAAAATTTAGGGTTAGTTATAACTGATGAGCAACATCGATTTGGAGTTAATCAACGAAATTTATTACAAAATAAAGATAATAAAAAAGAATCTGATGTTTTATATTTATCTGCAACTCCAATACCTAGAACTTATGCTTTAACTATTTATGGTGATTTGGATTTATCTCAAATAAAAACTAAACCTAATATTAGAAAGGAAGTAATTACTAAAGTAGTTCTTGAAAAAAATATAAAAGAAGTATTGTTAAAAATATATGAAGAACTTAAACTTGGCCATCAAATTTTTGTAGTATCACCATTAATTGAACAAAATGATGAAATAAATTTAAATAGTGTATATGAGTTGAAAGAAAAATTAAGTAATGCCTTTAATAATGATTTAATAAATATAGAAATATTACATGGAAAATTAAATGCAAAAGAAAAAGATAAATTAATGTTAGATTTTAAAAAAGGAGTAATTAAAATACTAATTTCAACTACAGTTATAGAAGTAGGAATAGATATTCCAAAAGCAAGTATGATAGTAATTTTTAATGCTGAACGATTTGGTTTAGCTACGCTTCATCAATTAAGAGGTAGAGTAGGAAGAAGTGATATTCAAAGCTATTGTTATTTGGTTACTAATAATGAAGATAATGCTAGATTAAAAGTTATGGAAGAAAGCAATGATGGTTTTTACATCAGTGAAAAAGATTTTGAACAAAGAGGTCAAGGTGATTTGTTTGGGGTAAAACAAAGTGGTGATATGACTTTTAAAATTGCTGATTTAAAAAAAGATTATAAAATTTTATTGCAGGCAAAAACAGATTCAGAAATTTATATTAAAAAGTCTCTATTTAAAGGAAATTGTTTGTATGAAGAAGAAATAGAAAAAATAAATTTTTTAGATTAATTTAAAAAATATGATTGACAAAATAGAAAAAAAATATTAATATTATACTAGCATGATACTTCGTCATGCTAACAACCTGATCTCTCTTACGAATCTCAATGTGAAGAGATCAACCAAAACCCCCTGAAGGCTACCGAAAGGTAGCCATTTTTGTTTATATTAAAGGGTTTTAGACCTATTTAGTAATTTTAGGTACACTTTTAGGTACACAAATTTAAAAAAGAACTAAAAAACTATGTTTTGAGTGGTAATAATATATTTATATATTATTACCATAATAAAACCAAAAACAGAGAAATTTAGAGTATTAAAAAACATATCTAAATTTCTTTAATTATATTGACAAAATTACTGATAAACATTATAATATCAGTAGATTTGTCAAAAGGAGGAAAATTATGGAAAGGATGACAATAAAAGAATTTAAAGAAGAAAGTAACTTTGAAGTTATTGAATCAATTATGAAAATGAACAACGGATATGTTACTTCAAAAGAACTAGATAATTTTGGAATACATAGAATGTATCTAAATTCTATGTGGAAAAAAGGAATTGTTGAAAAAGTTGCACCTGGTATTTATATAGATATTAATAAAATTGAAGATAATTATTATGTTTTTAGTCTAAGTATGCCAAATACAATTTACTCTCACATGACTGCACTTTATTTTCATGGACTTTCTATTAAAGCACCAAATGATAAATACGATATTACAGTAAAAAAGACTTATAATAGTAAACATTTAACAAAACATGAAGTGTTTTATGTGTCAGACGATATTTATGAACTAGGACTTACTGAAGTAAAAACACCAATGGGAAATAGTGTAAGAGTCTATGATGTAGAAAGATGTATATGTGATATCATTAGATCTAAAAATAGAATGGATTCAGAACACGTTAAATATTCAATTAGAGCATATCTTAAAAGAAAAGATAAAAATCTAGTTAAACTATCTAATTATGCTAAAGAAATGGGGATTAAAGAAGAAGTAATGAATTATATAGAGGTATTTTATGAATAGTATGAAATTAAAAGATAAATTAAAAAACATTTCAAAAGAAAAAAATGTAGATTTTAATACATTACTTAGACTTTATATGTATGATAGGTTTATAGAAAGACTATCAGTTAGTAAATATAAAGATAATTTTATCTTAAAAGGTGGATTTTATTTAAGTACATTATTTGGAGTAGAAAATAGAACTACTATGGATATTGATACTGCTTTTAGGAATGCAAATTTTAATGAAGAAACAATAGTTAAAATGATTAAAGAAATAGTATCAATAGAGATAGACGATAATGCAAAACTTAGTTATTTAGGAATATCACCAATAAGAGATGAAGATGAGTATGGCGGTTTTAGAGCTGATATTCAAATTGAAATAGATAATATTAAAGAAAAATTTCATATTGATATAGCTACAGGTGATCCAATTACTCCAAAAGAAATTAATTATAAATATAAACCAATTCTAGGTGATAGATATGTAAAATTATGGGCATACAATATTGAAACAGTACTAGCAGAAAAGATAGAAACAATTTTAAGTAGAGTAGAATTAAACGGGAGAATGAGAGATTTCTATGATATCTATTTAATTTATACAAAAGATTGGGATAACGTTAATTTAGAAGATTTTGTTAAAGCAATAGAAAAAACATTTTATAAAAGAGAATATGTTGGTGAGCCGTTACTTGCCTTAGATTTAATTATGGATAGTGATATATTGAAAGAAAGATGGATAAGTTATCAAAAAAGATACGAGTATGCAAGTAATATAGATTTTGATGAAATATTAATTTGTTTAGAAAAGATTATTAATGTAATAGTTCTTGAAACAGTTTAGTAGGTGATTGATATTGATAAGAACAATAGAACAAATAAGAACTAATAAAATTAAATGTAAAAAATGTGAAGATATAATTGAATCTATTGATGTTCACGATTTTAAATGGTGTTCTTGTGGGGCAGTCGCCATAGACGGTGGACGTGAATATTTAAGAAGAATAGGAAATAAAGAAGACTTTGAAGAATTATCTCATTTTATAAAATTAGCAGAAATAACTACTGACGGTTTTGAAATAGTAAAAGATGCATTAAGTAAAAAGGATATATCGTTTAGAAATACTCATTGTCATGTTTGTGGCTCTGATTATGTAAGTTTCCAAAAAGGTGATGGAGAATTAATAAATGGCGATGATACAATAGCTCTTGTATGTCATGATTGTAAAAAGGTGTACTGTTTTAGTGATATTAACTATAAAGATGAAAAACATAGAGAAATTTAAGTGAATTGTAGGAAAGAATGTGATTAAAAATGAATATTAAAATTAATAACTATAAAAATTTACAAAATTTGAATTTGGATATATGTGAAAATAAAATAAATTATATTTTTGGCATAAGTGGAAGTGGAAAATCAAGTATTGGAGATGCATTGAAAAAAGAAAACATTGAACAAAACGTATCAATTGGGTTTACATTAGATGAAGTAGAAATATTGGTAAATAACAGTAAAATAGAAGAGCCGTTAGTTGTTTTTAACACTAGTTCCGTAGAAAAACTTCTTATAAATAATACAAATAATAACATGGTGTATAATATCGTTTTCGATAATAATAACAAAATGATTGAGCTTCGTCAGGAATTTGATAAACAACTAAGTGAATTAATAAAATATAAAGAAGACATTTATGATTATATTTCTAAAATAGAGAAAATGAACAAAATTTTTGGTGGTAAAGTAACTCAAACAAATGATTTGCCTAAAAGTGCTAAAATAATAAAAATTAAAAATGCTGTTTCAGAAACAGAAAATAAGGATACTATTAAAATTATTAAAGAAAAAGGAAATTGGTTTATACCATGGGTAAAGAAAGGATATGATTCTGAAGAATATAAAAAAGGAATATGCCCGTTTTGTGGACAATCATTAAATGATAATCTCAAAGAAGAAATAAATAAAATACTAGATTTTAACGAGAAAGACTTTGATATTATGTTTCAGGACGGAACAATATTAACGGATTTAAATATAAAAATTCCTGATTATTCAAACACTGACGAAATAAATGCAGTAAAAGATGAAATAATAAAAAAAGTATTGTTAAAAGAGGAATTACTTGGATTAATAAATATAATGAATTATTATAATAATCCTTCCTTTAATCCTTCTATGCTAATTCCAATAAAATTATCTAATTTGTTAATTGAAACCTTTCCAAATTTAAAAGAAATAGTAATTAATATCAACAATTCTTTAGGAGAAATTAAAACAACTTTAGGAAATTTAAAACGAGAAACTGATAAAGTTATTACTCATAACATAAGAAAAATTAATTCTTATCTAGATAAATTTGGAATTAATTATAATTTTGATATAGATGGTTATTCAAATGAAAATAATACTTTAAGTTATTCACTTTTTCATAAGTTAGATGAAAATAAAGAAAATAGAATACATGGTTTATCCTTTGGCGAAAAAAATTTAATTAGTTTATTATTGTTTTTATTGAGTTCTAAAGAAGAAGTTATAATTATAGATGATCCTGCTTCGTCTTTCGACGATTATAGAAGAAAAGAGATATTATCATTAATATATGATATATGTCCAAATAAAACATTGTTAGTATTATCTCATGATCATATATTTATTAAATACGCACTATTTAATTATAATAATTCAAAAAAACAAATAGAAGAAGGTAAAGATGTATCTGAATTAATAACAAAATATTATCATAATACTGGAAAAATAATTGCTTTAGAAAATTATACAAGTGGTAATATAAATTTGAAAGATATTCGTTATGAGGATTTTGATATATTATCCAATCATATTTTACAATTTTTAAATAATAATATGGTATATTTTAGAAAAGTAATTAATTTAAGATTGTTTTATGAATGTAATAAATCAGAAAGTTCAAAAGATATCTATGAATACTTATCCTCTATATACCATAAAACACCTCAAAATGAAATAATAGCCAAATTAACTGAAAAAGGTTTAGCAGAAGAAAGCATAATAGATAAAATTTATCAGGATACAAATATAAAGTTGCCAGTTGTTCCAGCAGATGAATATTTTAAGATAGATATTAATTCATTAACTTTATTTGAAAAAATATTATATTGTAGAGAAGAACAAGAAACAGAAGCAAGGGAATCATTTAATAATGTAGTACACATGAATGAATCATTGCACATCTGTTTAAACCCATACTATTTCAATTATTTTTCTCCATATGTTTATAATTTATTAAAAGATAAATAAAAAAAGAGACCTAGTCCGTTAAAGGACTAGGTCATCTTTATTTTTAGGTTTAACTATTTCATATTCTTCATAATCATATGATTCTTCTTCTGATTCAGGTAATGTTTCTTTATGTTCTAATAAGATGGTTGGTTTAGTTTCAATAATATTATTATTTAATCTACTGTTTTGTAATTCAATAATATTAACAATAGTATCAAGTCTATTTTGATACATATGAGAATAAGTATTTAATGTTTCATCTATTTTAGTGTGTCCAAGATATTTAGCGACTAAAGTTATATTAGCACTGCTATCTATTAATAAAGAGGCACAACTATGTCTAAAGTCATGAATTCTAATATCCTTAACTCTAGCCATAAAAGCATTCTTTGTTTTTCTATCTAATAGAGTAGTAGCAGATAATGGATCAATATTACCAAAAACATACCAAGACTCCCTAAAACCATAATAGTTAGCATCGTCATTATATAAATCAGATAAATCTTTTAATAAGAAATTTGGAATAGGGATAGTTCTATAACTTGAACTTGTTTTAGGACTAGTGACAGTATATGGTTTGCCTGTTTTAGTATCAGGCACTTTAACAATATTTTTGTTAACAGTCAAAGTACTTCTATTAAAGTCTATATCATTCCAAGTTAAACCTCTTAATTCACCATTTCTAAGTCCGCAATAAAATAGAGTTTGAAATGCACATCTAAATTTTAAATTAGTTTCTACTGATAAGAATCTTTGAAACTCATCTAATGTATAAAATAGCATTTCTTTTTTTCTTTCATTTGGATTAGTAAAGTTAGTCATTTTATTATAAACTTTAACAAAGTTAATATCATACCATTTAGTACCAAAATTCATTAGTGCTTTTAAGTATTTATAAACTCCATTTTTATATCTAGTAGAAATAGGTTTGTTATTCATAAATTGTCTCCATATTTCAAAGTGTCTAATATTAAAAGACTCTAATTTAATATTTTCTAATGGTTCTAAATAAACCATCATATTTCTATAATTGGATAGAGTAGTTACTTTGACTTTATCTTGTTGGTATTGATAATGTTCTTGTATTAAATCTTTAAAAGTTAAATCTGTAAACTCAGTTTGATTTTTAATTTTAACTTTAAACTCAGCTTCATGATCTTTTGCTTCTCTACGAGTAGCAAATTTTTTAGAATGGTATCTGCATCTTTTTCCTAATAAATATCTATATGTTAAATCAACATACCAGCTTCTACCATCTTTTGTACATTCATTATTTTTAGCTTGTCTTATTGATATAAATATCACATCCTTTCTATAATTCAAATAACTTATGAAATTTATCAGCAGCTTCTTCTGCTTCTTTATTTAATTTATTAGCAGCTTTAATTGAATCAGCTAAACTAATATAATCGCTTACATATTTCATAGGTTTTCTATTTAACTTAATATCTAAAGCGTCAGATACCTTTTTAAAAGCATTTTTCCAATAATCAATTTCATCGTCTTTGTTTTTTAATTCTATATTTTGTTTATAAATATATTTTTTAGTATCAATTAGTTCTTTATTATTCTTATAAATATTATTTTCTATTGATAATCTGTTAATAGTATTTTCATTAGAATCTAATTTGTTTTTATTTATGTTATTTAATCTTTCTAAATCGTTAGAGTAGTCAATTAATTTTTCAACATCTTTAGAACTGTATCCAATAATATTTTTCTTAATATTTAAATTATTATTTTTAACATTATTTTCTAAAACTTCTTTAGATTTGTTTATTTCAATATTATACTTTTCAATATCTTTATATAAATTATTCATTTCAGATTTTAATTCATTTATCTTATATTCTAATTTAGTTTGATGAACTTTATTAGAACCAATATTACCTCTATCTAACTTATAACCACAATCAGTTATATATTTATTAAATATATTTTGGAGATTAGCAAAAGAGTTTCTACCACCTAAATCTTTCCAAAACTGATCATTATTTAAAAAGTTACCTTTAACAGATTCATAAATAATTTTATTATCTTTATCTCTAAGTAGTATAGTTTTACCATTTTCTTTAATTAAGTTTCCTTCTGAATCCCGTTTGTAACATTTCCTTTTAATTTCATTAACAATAGGTAAGAAGTAAGCTTGTAGATGAGGAGTATCTTCGTCATAATGAACTTGTGCCATTACTATATTTTCTTTACCAACTAAATTTTCTAAAAACTTCATACAACAATCAAAATACTTAGTTACTTCATATGGTATGTCATCTTTAGTTTTAATATCAGGTACTAATATATTGACCTTTCTTATCACCTGATTGATAAGTTCTATCAGTTTCTTTAAATGGTAAACCCAGAGTCATAAAAAACTCTGAGCCACTTGTAAATGTTACACCATTTAATATATTTGTTTTAGTTTTATGAGAATATTCTATATTTCTATCTTCTAAAATGGATTTAACTTCTTGATATAAATTACTCTTATTAATATCTTTATAATGTACATTAAATTTAGTTCTTTCCGAATCATAATTACCTGTACCAATTCTTTTATTCATTTCATTACCTATAAGATATAAATCTTTAGTTTTATAATTATTAACAAATCTTAATACTTGTTTTCCATCATACATATATCAACTTCCTTAAATAAAAAAACAACCTTAATGGTTGTTAGAATTTTGAATATTTAGATATTCTTGCAATATCGTGAATTAAGGTTTCGAAGGATTCTTTAGTCCATCCCCTTGGGTGAGTATAACCATGATTAACACTGTTTCTGTTATTGCCACTATCAAGAGGAGATGATTTTTTAAAGTATTTTTTATATTCTTCTAATAATTTTAAGTATTCAACATCGTTGTTTTCTTTTATTGCTAAATTAATTAGTTTCATTCCGATTGGTTTATTTGTATTTTCTGAGATCCTTATACCATAATCAGAAGTTGTTGTTCTAATTAATTCCTCTAAATATGTATATGCAAATGGTGTTAAAACAGAATAAGAATCAGGGAACACATTATAAATGCCTTTAACGATGTTCCAATCAGGAAGCCAGTTCCAAAAATGTGAATAGTTTAATATTTCTTGAAAATCTTCATTTATTGCTTTGTTTTCTACTACGATTGAATGCATTATTGTTTCCTCCTTGTTTTTGCTTTCAATATAATTATATGCCTATAAAAATATAATTATTACATTTTTTGACATATTTTTCAAAAAAGTCATATTTTATGACTTATCTCACTAGGGCATAGCCCAAAATGTGAGTTAGGATAAATCCTAAAACCTTATTCTTCTAAATTCAGTGGTTCTATAAACTTAGCTTTATAATTTCTAGATGTAGCAGTTCTATTTAACTCAACATATATACCTTCTTGTTCTAATCTTTTAATATTACTATTTAATAATCTACCAAAGCGAGAAGGGGTAATTAATAAATTTAATTCAGCTACTATTTCAGCTGGAGTAAATATAACTTCTTTTTTCTTAATTACATATCTCATAAATGCAGATAAATTAAAATCTAATTCTGTATTATCTTCATTCATTATTTCAAATATTAATTTATCATTTTTTATCAAGTTAAGATTTTGTTCTTCAAAATCTCTGTTTATTATTTTTAATGTGTAGGTATTATCTTTGTTATTAATTAAAGTTAATATACCGTTCATATTTCCATCTATACCAGTACTGCCTAAAGTTTTACCTTCTTTATTTAAATGGTGTACTAATAGAAATGTTAGATTATATTTCTTAGATAGTTCTCTATATTTATCAAACATCTTTTTCATAACATCACTATAGTTATTTATATCTAATTCATAACCATAATCAATACCACACATAATATCAACTATTACAAATTTACCGTTATAGGTTTCTGAGAATTCTTTTAGTTCTAATTGTAAGTCATCAGTTAAACATAATCTATGATTAGAATCTTTCTCAAGGAAGAAGAACGAGTTAGGAGAAAACTCATAACTCGTTATATTAGATAATTTCTGGTATGAATTAATGTCAAAATAACAAATTTTGTCGAATAATATGTTATAATTTTATATGAGAGATAACAATGCTTTGAGGGTGATGAGGATGAATAAACTGTTCATAGATACAAACATTTTTGAATCCAAAGGATTTAATTTTGATCAAAGAAATATTTTGATAAAATTATTGATTGAAAATGCGAAAAACAAAAATTACGAATATTATAATCTATCAGTTATTGATAAAGAAATTATTTCACATATAACTGATCGTTGCAGTTCAAGAAAAAAGGAACTTTTTAGAAAATTTAAATGGATAAAAAATTATGTTAAAGAAAAAGATATAGATGCGAATTGCTATAAAGAATTAATTGATTATGAAAACTTTAAAAAAAATATATTTGCTGTAGATTGTAGCCTTGAAAAAGTAAATCCTGAGAATGTCTTTAAAAAGTATTTCGAAGTAGAATTGCCTTTTGAATTAAAAGAAGAAAAGAAAAGTGAATTTCCTGACGCTTTTATATCTGAATATTTAAATGATTTATCCAGGAAAGATGATGACAAAATTTATTTTATAAGCAATGATGAAGGATTAGTAAAGTCATTAGACAGGTCCATTATAACATTTAAAAATATAACTAGCTTTTTTAGTGAAATTAATGGTGATGATTCGAAAAAAATTAAACAATTTGCTCGTGAAGTTATCACTGCAAAATTAAATGAAATAAGTTCTTATGTTTTAGGATTAGGAGAATTTAATACTGTTGGTTTAGAAGATGAAGAAATAAATCCAGAAAGCATTCAATTGAGTGATGATTTTTATTTAGAAATATTAGAATCAAATAATAATGAATTATATGTGAATTGTACATTTAGTAAGGCAGAACTAATAGGAAGTTTTAGCTGCTTAGATTATGAAAATTCTTATTGGCCAAATAATGAAGATTATTATACTTATACAGAATATTTTAAAACCAATAAAATTGAATATGAAGATTATGAAGTCAATTTGAAAATATATAATGAAAATGATAATTATAAAATTGAATATGACAATTTGTATAGTTTTAGTATAAATTACGAAAATATGAAAGAATATGCTACAGAGCATTTTAGTCCATTTGAAGATTATGATGGTGAAGATGATTGGGCTCAAGATGGCTATATGAGATAAGGAGTAAATAATATGAATAATAAAAAAGAAAAAGAAAGAGAAGAATTACATAAAACAATTTGGAAAATTGCTAATGAATTAAGAGGATCAGTTGATGGTTGGGATTTTAAACAATATGTTTTAGGTTTGCTATTTTATAGATTTATATCTGAAAATATAGAAAACTATGTTAACGATAATCAAAGAAAAGCAGGAATTAAAGATTTTAAATATAGAGATATTACTGATGAAAAAGCTTTATTAGGTAAAACACAAATACTTGAAGAAAAAGGATTCTTTATATTACCGAGTGAATTATTCTGCAATATTAAAAAAGGTGCAGATAAAAATGAAAATTTAAATGTAGTAATATCTAATGTGTTTAATAATATAGAAGCATCAGCTAGAGGAACCGCTTCTGAAAATGATGTAAAAGGGTTATTTGATGATTTTACTATTGACAATAAATTGGGTAATACAGTAGACGAAAGAAATGAAAAACTTGTTAAATTATTAAATGCTATTGGAGATTTAAACTTTGGAGATTATGAAGAAAATAATATAGATTTATTTGGAGATGCATATGAATTTTTGATGACAATGTATGCATCATCAGCGGGAAAATCAGGAGGAGAATTCTTTACTCCTCAAGAAGTTGGAGAATTACTTGCAAGAATTGTAATTATGGATAAAACTTCTGTTAATAAAGTATATGATCCTGCGTGTGGTTCTGGAGGATTACTATTAAAATTTGCGAAAATTTTAGGAAAAGAGAATATTAGAGAAGGTTTTTTTGGACAAGAGATTAACTTAACAACATACAATCTAGCAAGAATTAATATGTTTTTGCACAATATTAATTACAATAATTTTAGTATCGAAAGAGGAGATACATTAATTCATCCTTCTCATTGGAATGATGAACCATTTGATGCGATTGTATCTAATCCCCCATATTCTCTAAAATGGGTAAGTAGTGACAACCCAATTTTAATAAATGATGAAAGATTTGCTCCAGCTGGAGTTTTGGCACCAAAGAAGGCAGCAGATTTGGCATTTACTATGCATATGTTATCATGGCTATCACCCAAAGGAACAGCTGCGATTGTCGAATTTCCAGGAATATTGTATAGACCTGGTGCTGAACAAAAAATTAGACAATATATGATTGATAATAATTTTGTAGATGCCGTTATTCAATTACCACCTGATTTGTTTTTTGGTACTGGTATAGCAACTTGCATTTTAGTTTTAAGGAAAAATAAATCTGATAATAATATATTGTTTATTGATGCATCTGAAGATTTTGTTAGAATTGGAAATAAAAATAAATTAACAGAGGATAATATTAATGATATTGTTAAATTATATAAAGATAGAGTTAATGTTGACAAAAAATCTTATGTTGCAACTTATGAAGAAATAAAGGATAACAACTACAATATAGCCGTTAATTCATATCTAAAGGTTGAAACAATCATTGAAGAAATTGATATAGATGTTGTAAACAATCATATTGATGAAATAGTTGAAGAAGCAAATGCTATTCGTTCTGAATTAAAAATACTTATCGAGGAAATGGAGCTAGAAAAAGATGAATAGTTTTGCAAGTCTTAAGAAAAAAATAAAAAAGGAAAAGATTAATTATTATAAAATAGGTGAATTGGCAAACTATAGAAGGGGTTCTTTTCCTCAACCTTATACAAATCCATCATTTTATGGTGGTGAAGGGAGTATGCCTTTTGTACAAGTTGCTGATGTAACAGAAAATTATAGATTGGTAGAAAAAACTAAAAATACAATATCTACTATTGCTCAACCACTTAGTGTTTTTGTTCCTAAGGGTACTGTAATAGTAACATTACAAGGAACTATAGGAAGAGTCGCAATTACACAGTATGATTCTTATGTTGATAGGACTATTGCTATTTTTGAAAATCTTTCTGATAAACTAGATAGAAAATATTTTGCTTATCAATTAAAAAACAAATTTAATTACGAAAAACAATTTGCAAGAGGAAGTACCATTAAAACAATTACTAAAGAAGAAATGACTGATTTTTTAATACCTGTTCCTTCTTTGGAAATACAAAAAGAAATTGTGGATATATTAGATAAATTTGAAAAAATAATAGAAAAACTAAATGAAGAATATATAGAAAGAACAAAACAATTCAATTACTATTTAGACAAATTATTAAATAATGTTGATGGCGAAGCAATGTTATTAGGAGACTTATTGGATTATGTACAACCAACAAAATATATTGTAAAAAGCACTGATTATTCTGATAACTATAGTATTCCTGTATTAACGGCAGGGCAAACTTTTATTTTAGGTTATACAAACGAAACTGATGGAATATATCATGCATCAAATGATAATCCCGTTATAATTTTTGATGATTTTACTACTTCTAATCATTGGATTGATTTTAATTTCAAGGTAAAATCTTCTGCAATGAAAATGCTTATTCCAAAAACTAATAATAATTTTAAATATATTTATTATTGTTTAAAAAATATAAAATACGAACCTAAAGAACATTCACGACAATGGATTCAAAAATATAGTAATTTTGAAGTTGTTATTCCAAGTATTTCTAAACAAAATGAAATTGTAAATTTTTTAGATAAAATTGATAAATTAATAAATAAATCTTCAGGGAAAATTATGTTAGAAATAAAAGAAAGAAACAAGCAATATAATTATTATCTAAAAGAATTATTAAGTTTTGAGGAGGTAATAGTTGATGAGTAGTATAGGTTTAATAAGTGAAAATGATAACTCTACTGTATTAGCTGAATATACAGGATTAAATAGAGTAGCAACATCTTTTCAAAGTGAAGATGCTTTAGAAAAAGAATTAATTAAAACTTTAGTTGAACAGGGTTATGAAAGACTAAATATAAACTCTGAAGATGAATTAATTCTTAATTTAAGAAGACAATTAGAAAAACTTAATAATTATCAATTTACTGATGGAGAATGGGATTCTTTCTTTACTAAAGTAATTGCAAATAAAAATGATTATATAATTGAAAAAACAAGATTAATTCAAGAAGATTATAAACAAGAAATAACTCTTGATTCAGGTGAAAAGAAAAATATCTATTTAATAGATAAAAATAATATTCACAATAATACTCTTCAAGTTTTAAATCAATATGTTAATAATGAGGGTAATTTTGATAATAGATATGATGTAACAATTTTAGTTAATGGTCTACCTTTAGTTCACGTTGAATTAAAGAAAAGGGGAATTGATTTAAGAGAAGCTTTTAATCAAATAGAAAGATATCAAAGAGATTCTTTCTGGGCTGGATCAGGATTATATAATTTTGTTCAAATCTTTGTTATATCAAATGGAACATTAACTAAGTATTATTCAAATACTACAAGAGAGTTTCATATTAATAATCAAAAGAAAAAGAAATCTAACTCATTTGAATTTACTTCTTATTGGGCTGATCAAAAGAATAATGGTATTACAGATCTAATTGATTTTGCTAAAACCTTCTTTACTAAGCATACGTTATTAAATGTATTAACTAAGTATTGTGTATTTACAAGTGAAGAAGATTTATTAGTAATGCGTCCATACCAAATAGTTGCAACTGAAAAGATATTAAATAGAATTACTATTGCATATAACAATAAGTTCTATGGAACATTAAAATCAGGCGGATACATTTGGCATACAACAGGATCAGGGAAAACATTAACATCATTTAAGACTTCTCAATTAGCAAGTAAATTAGATTTTATAGATAAAGTATTATTTGTTGTAGATAGAAAAGACTTAGACTATCAAACAATGAAAGAATACGATAAATTTAAAGAGGGAGCAGCTAACTCTAATACATCAACAAAAGTATTAGAAGAACAATTAAATGATCCTAATGCTAAGATAATAATAACTACAATTCAAAAGTTATCACAATTCATCAAGAAGAATGAAAATAGTGATGTATTTAATAAGCATGTAGTATTTATATTTGATGAATGTCATAGATCTCAATTTGGAGATATGCACAAAGCTATTATTAAGAAATTTAATAAATATTATTTATTTGGTTTTACAGGAACTCCAATATTCCCAGAGAATGCAAGAACAATAAAAGGTATTGCAGAAACAACAGAACAAACATTTGGAGAAAGATTACATACTTATACAATTGTAAATGCTATAGCAGATAAGAATGTATTACCATTTAGATATGAATATGTTGGTAGAGTAGATCTTCGTGATGATGTTAAAGATGAAAAAGTTTATAACATAGATGAAGAAAAACTGTTTGATAATCAAATCAGAGTTAGTATGATTACTGATTATATAATAGATCATTTTAGTACAAAAACTAAAACATCTGAAAGCTATGTATATTCAACTCTAGATAACGTTACAGCAGTAGCTAAAAAGCAAGATGCTGAAGAAATAAAGTCTAAGAAAAGTATTAATGGTTTTAATTCAATATTCGCCGTATCGAGCATTAAAATGGCTAAAGAATACTATGCTGAATTTAAGAAACAATTAGCACTTAAAAATAGTAGTCTTAAAGTAGCATTAATATATTCATATGGTGTTAATGGAGAAGATGGAGTAATAGATGAAAACTCTGAATCAACTGAAGCCTTAAGCACAGATGATAGAACATTCTTAGAAAATGCAATTAAAGATTACAATAATGTGTTTGGAACAAGTTATGATACTTCATCAGAAAGATTTCAAAACTATTATAAAGATGTATCTCTAAGAATGAAGAATAGAGAAATAGATATATTAATAGTTGCTAATATGTTCTTAACAGGATTTGATGCTAAAACACTAAATACATTATGGGTTGATAAAAATTTAAAATGGCATGGATTAATTCAAGCTTTCTCTAGAACTAATAGAATTTTAAATAGTGTTAAAACATATGGTAATATAGTTTCGTTTAGAAATTTAGAAGATAGATTAAATGAAGCACTTGCTAAATTTGGTGATGAAGAAGCTCATGGAATAGTATTATTAAAACCATATAAAGATTACTACTATGGATATGAAGATGATAATGGGAAAACATTTGATGGATACAAATCATTAGTTGAAAAATTAACTTCTAAATTTGCTCCAGGAATATTAATGCAAAGTGAAGCAGAACAAAAAGAATTTATTAAACTATATGGTGCAATATTAAAAGTAACAAATATCTTATCATCATTCGATGAGTTCAAAGATGATGAATTAATCAATGAAAGAGATAAACAAGATTATCA
The DNA here is from genome assembly GCA_944331865.1 of uncultured Bacilli bacterium. Lineage (GTDB taxonomy): Bacteria > Bacillota_I > Bacilli_A > RF39 > UBA660 > Onthocola_B. The sequence continues at coordinate 31,068 of CALVIZ010000010.1, forward strand.
TAGTATTTATATTGAACTTTATAATGAATTTAGAAATAAAGCTAAACAAGAAAAAACTGATGTTACAGAAGATGTAGTATTTGAAATGGAGTTAATTAAATCAATTGAAGTTAATATAGACTATATCTTAACATTAGTTAAAAAATATCACGATTCTAATATGGAAGATAAAGAAATATTAGTAAGTATTCAAAAAGCTATTATGGCAAGTCCAGATTTAAGAAATAAAAAAGATTTAATTATGGCATTCATTGATTCTTTAGATCAAGATTCAAACGTATATGCTGATTTTGAATCATTCATGAATAGTAAGAAAAAAGAAGAATTAGATAAGATAATTGCTGATGAAGGACTAAATAAAGATGAAACATATAATTTTATTCAAAGGTCATTTGATAAAGGTAGAGTGGAAACGAACGGAGTAGAGGTATCTAATATATTACCTCCAATGAATATGTTCACTCCTAATAACGAACGTCAAGAAAAGAAAAATAAAGTAATTGATAAACTATTAGAATTCTTTGATAAATTCTTTAGTATTACAAGTAAGTAAAAGTTGAGGTGAAATAATGGCAGTAGATACATTTAAACCAATTAATCAAACAATAAGTGAAATATTTTCTTGCGATGGTATTTATAAGATACCTAATTATCAAAGACAATACAGTTGGACTAATGATCAATTAGAGGCATTATGGGATGATTTATATGAAGCATATCAAAACAAAACTGTTGATAATGATTGTTATTTCTTAGGATCAATAGTTGTAGTTAATGATGGTAAAGGATATTTTGAATTAATAGATGGACAGCAAAGAATTACAACATTAATGATACTAATGAATGTATTAGTAAAAGACTTTCCAGATATTAATAAAAATAGTGATGAAATATTTGTTGCTGATAAAGATAAAATTCAGAATTGTATTTTATTCCAAGGAAGAAAAAATAGATTACAATTACAAACAGATCCTAAATATGATTCTATATTTAATGATTTAATAATAAATTGTGAATCATTCGCAGATGTAGATGAACCATCAAAAAGAGAATTAAAATTGGACGATCCACAATATAAATATATTAATTCAGCAGTATTCTTTTATAAGAAATTATCTGAATTAAATAAAACAGAATTAGATGAGTTTGTAAATTATATATTCTATTCTACAAACATCATTAAAATAGAATGTACTAATCAATCATTTGCTATAAAACTATTCCAAGTATTAAACGATAGAGGATTAGAATTATCACCATCTGATATTGTAAAATCATATATAATAGGTAAATATGAACAAGATGATGAAACAGGAAAACAAATCTTTAACAATAATTGGAAGAACATTGAAGACTTATCAAAACAATATGGATTTAAAATTGATGACTTTGTAGTATTCTATGAATACTATAAATTGAAATCAAATCCTAAAAGACAAGTTGTAGATGAATTAAGAGATATTATTCAAAGAAGTGATGTATATGAATTAGTAGCAGAACTTCATAGTTTCTCAGAATCATTAAAGAAAGTTTATGAGTCAAATAATCCAGTAATATTAAGTTTAAGATATATACCATGGAAGTTTTATGTTATGACTGCGTTAACAAGTGCATACCAAGTAAATTATCCAGAAAAGGATAAATTATTTAAAGAAATTAGAAGATTTTTCTATATTTCATTAACTGCAGGATGTACATTAAACAAAATAAAACAAACTTCATTTAAATTAATTGAATCAATCGTTAATGGAAACAGTATTGATGAAATAAAAGAAGACTTAAATAGAACAATAATATCAAGAAGAATGTATGCAAAAGTATATGATGCATTAGACAATGATGTTTATAACGAAAAATTCTTAAAGCCATTAATGTTATCTTTGGAATATGAAATTAGAGAAAAAACAGATAAAAGTTTTTATTCATTAGATAATACATTACATATGGATCACATCTTACCGAGAGCTTATAAGCAAAATGATGAATGGAATTATATTAAGGATGAAGAAGTATTACCTGAAATAAATGGATTAGGTAATATGGCCTTACTCCAAGATATTAAGAATGAAGAAGCTCTTAACTGTGGATTTGATAGAAAAATCAGAATATATAAAGGTCAAGATGAAGAAGGAAATAATAAGTCAGGAATTACATCATTTGAATTTACAAGAAAGATTATTGAATATTATGGTTCAGGAAATACAACATGGAACATTGATCAAATATTAGAAAGAAAAAAATATTTGATATCTAAAATAGAAGAAATGTTAGAAATTAGTAGAGAAGATATTAATTTAAAATTATCAGAAGAATCTACAGGTGGAAAGACTGGAAAGTCTAAATGGTTATATAAAAATGTTTACTATGATAATGCGAAATTAGTAAGAGCACTAATTCAAGATTATATAGTTGATAATAATATAAAAAAATATGATGATATTACTGAAAATATTAGAAACTTCAAAATGTATTCTCATGAATTAATAATTGACGAAAAAAATGAATTACTTGATAATTATTCATATACAAAAGTTGAAGTCAATGGTATGAATATTTACGTTAGAAGTATTTGTCAAAAGAATGATACAAATGAATTTATTAGTGTATTAAAGAACTATTATGATTTTGATTTAGAAACTGTTGAGAACTCAGAAGAGTAGCATGCAAGAATTAAAGTTTGATAAAGAAATACATAGTAAATTTGAAGATATTGCAATTATTGATTATGGAATTGTAGAAGGTAATAATATAATCGTATTTATTAAGGCAGGCCAAAATGGATCTTTATATGGTTATCAAAATAAGTATATAAAGATGGCAAAAAGATTAAACAAAAAATATGAATGTTCTGTCATATGTTCTTCAAATCCATTTGATGGTAATAATCCATTAGATAATGCAATGAAGATTATAGAAGACTATGCTAAAAAATTTGATGATTACAAAATATACTATTTAGGATATTCCAATGGAGCATTAATAGGAGCTTGGTTTGGAATAAAGTATCCTAAAATAAAAAGAATGGTCCTTGTTAATGGACCGCTAATGTATAACTTATATAAGACAAAAGAAGGAGCTTTATCATTTAAAGGAGAAAGCATAAACTTTATATATGGAGAATATGATCAATCTATAGAATACGTAGAATTATTAAAAAGCATAGAAAATGATAAAATAAAGGTATTTATAGAAGAAGGTCAAGATCATCATTTTAGTAAAAGTGAAGAAGACTTTCAAAAAATACCGGAAAAATATTTATTTGAAATGAATCCAGAAAAATAGTTCTGGATTTTATTGTGCATGATCATCTTTATCTAAGAAAACAAGTGATTTTAAAAACTCTATATCTAAATCAAAATATTTAATAACTTCTTTTGTAGGAATACAGTATGCTGGCATATATTTATTTGGTTCTTTTTTTCTGAATTCTTTTTCAATTTCTTGTTTGATTTTACTAGCAGTAGTAGCTGATACATTAGCTATCTTCATAATATTTTGATTAGAACACCACGGCTTAGATATTATTTCTAATATTTCTTTAGCAATCACACTAATGCCTCCTTTCAAAAGGTATAGTATTAATCACTTATTTATTGCTAAAAGTCAAGTATTTAGGACTTAAAATATGGTTCCTAGAATGTTATTTATAACAAATTACAATAAAGTGGTAATAAATTATCTTGGACTCATTTAAGGTCTGATTATTCCAATATTTCTTAACTTATCAATACATTTATAAGACAAAAAATACTTTGTTAAAAATGTGACAAAATGCTAAATATCTTATAATTATAAATCGCCCCCTGAAGAGAGCATTTAACCGTGCTCTCATTTTTTATGACCATTTTATAAGGGTTTGCGAGGTATCAGTATTGCTAAAATAATTTTAGGTACAATTTAGGTACAAAAAAATCGAGTTTAAAAATAGTTCATTGAAGAAAAGTGACGAAAGTGGCAAAAATCTTCAATGGATTTTTTAACGGTGATACGGATAAAATATTAATGATCCGTATGAATGAAAAAATAACATTATTCCGCAAATGGCATAAAATATATTGACATATTATTCCAGAAACGGTATAATCTATATATAGAGACCAACTATAATGTGTCAATAGAAAATTGAACATTTTTGAAATATATTATGAAATAGTAAAAGTTGGCACGACGAAAAGACCGAACGTCGATAAATTTTTAAAAAATTCGGTCAGATTATGAAAATTAAATTTATTCCAATTTCCTTTTGACAAGCAGAAATATTTTTAAAGATTATAGTCGTTTAAGTGATTATTATTTTCAAAAAAATGAAAATAATAATCATTAAACTCCATTAAGGTAAAAAATATTTCTTTACTTGTAAAAAGTTTTCTCGGCATAAAATTAATTTTCTAATTGTTCTTTGAATTCAACATTTTCTTTAAGCATATGAAATATTACTC
>CALVIZ010000011.1 GCA_944331865.1 uncultured Bacilli bacterium
GGCTTCATAGCTCAGTCGGTAGAGCAGAGGACTGAAAATCCTTGTGTCGCTGGTTCAATTCCCGCTGGAGCCACCATTGTGATAGAAAACTCGAACTTTCAAAGTTCAAGGAGTAATAAATTGCTAACAGAAATGTTAGTTTTTTTTAATAGAAAAAATTTAGAAATGGTTTGCAAATTTATGCATTACTATTAATAAACTTGATTATTTAATGGTTGATAAGTGTAATAATATATTTAGTTGGTGGTTATATAAAGATTATGATGCCCAATTTTTTTATATTTAAAAAAACAAGCATTTTGCTTGTCATATGAGACTCTATTTCTAACAAAGTAACACACTTTCCATTTGATAATGTCAATTTTTAAATTACAATAAATATTATAATTTTCAAAACTCCATAATGAAAATATATTTTATTTCATTTATAATTACAAAGTCTTTCAATTTATATATTAATTTCTTTTTTTGCTGCTTCTACAAATAAAGGTAATAATTTTGTAGTTAAATCTTTATCATCAGTTTCAACAAGTTCATCATTATCTTCATAACAAAATTTAGGATTATCATTACTATTTTTATCTAATAAATAATAATAATTTTTATTATCGTAATTTATTTTACTGATTACAACATATTCATTGTTGTCATCTAGTGTTAAAATATCTTTAATATTAATTATCATTATCTCATACCTCTACTTTCTTTGCCTTCAAGCATTTCTAATTCACTTTTAATATCATCCACTTTATTTTCCAAATTTGTTTTTCTGCTAATTGATTCTATTAAGTTTTTTAACCAATAAGCACTTAAGCCCATATCTGCTAACCCCAAAGATAAATAAATATATTGAATGATTTCATTTCTTTCGTTTGGCATAGCAGTATAGTAAACCATTGCGCCAACAGCTGTTATACCAAGAAGAAAAGTATTTTTAATTGCTTCTTTATTTTCTTGAGAAATTTGTTCATTATAATGCTCTATTTTTTGAATCTTAAATCTTTTTTGTTCGTCTGTCATATTTAACCTCCTTTACAACTAAATTATAACATATTTTTACAATGTTTAAATGATTATTTACAATTTTATTAAAGATGTAGTATACTTATATTAGTTAATGAGTTATTACTACTTATTAATGTTTGCTAGAAAAGTTATCTTTTTCTTTACAGGCATCATAAATTTAAACTAGCGACTGTCTTTTTATTAATCGCCGTAATAGTATAATGGTATTACAAATCCATGGTAAGGATTAAATCAGTGTTCAATTCACTGTTACGGCACCAGTTTGATTACTATTTATATTTTTATATTAATATAATAAATAAAAACTACTAGTTTATTTTTCACTAATAGTTTTTTTATCTAAAGATTTAATATAATCCTTTAATAAAGCACCATATTGTAATTGTGTAATCCATAGCATTGTATAGGAAATGAAAGCTCCGGTAAATGCAACTATAGTAGTAACATCAATATCGTCTTTCATTATACTTAAGATAATTCCTAATACAAACAATATAAAAAAAGTAATAATTGGAAGTAATGAAAATATATATGCTCTTCTACCAAATCCTGTTTTATTAAAATCTTGAGCAACTTTTTTTACTTCTTCAAAACTTAGTTTGTAAATATTCATATTTTCCTCCCTTCTGTTTTTAGAATAACATAAATATAACCTAAATACATAAAAAAAGTAAGATATTTTAGGACTTTACGTAAAATACATTACTTTTTATTATATTCTCTAATTTTTTCATCTATCCAAATAGGTAATTTTTCTTTTAATGGTAAAAATCCTTTTCTTGTTTCTACTATTCTGTTACCATCATCTTCAGTTTTATAATATATATTTTTTATTGATAAACGCAATTGTTTTGTTTTATAATCAACATCTATAACTTGGCAATAAATTATTTCATTAATATGTACAAAATCATTTATATCTTTAACATAATCATTTGATATTTCAGAAATATGGCATAATCCTGTATAATCATTTTCACTTTTTATAAAAATACCATAATCAGTTATTCCTGTAACTGTGCATTTTATTATATCTCCATTTTTTATTTTAGGCATGTTTTCACCTTCTATATATAATTAGTATAACAAATAATTATTTACTTAACAAGTTTTTGCCTTTATAATATTATTTGGTGATATTAATGGAAAAAAAAATTATAGAAATAATTGATCAAATAAGACCTTATCTTATTTTAGAAGGTGGCGATATTGAATTTGTTAAATATGAAGATGATTATATTTATGTTAAAGTTACTGGAACATGTAATAATTGTGATTTGTTAGGCAGTGAAATTAATGATGGTATATTTAATTTATTAAAAGAGGAAATTCCTACTTTAAAAGGAGTTATAAATGTTAATTTATAAGCCAATCTATTTTTTCAATGGGTGCATATTTAGATATTTCTAAATATGCATTTTTTAAAAATAATTCATATTCTTTATTTTTCTTAATAATATTAACTAATTTTTCTTCTGATTCATCATTGTTCATTATATTTTCATATAAATCAAAATAATATGATGGATATAATAATCTTGCATATAACATATGATATTCATAAATAGATAATGTTTTTATTTGTAAATAATATTTTAATTCCTCAATTACTTCTTCAGCATTATCACTTGCAAAAAACATTGCTTTTAAATATTCTGCAATATCTCTTACTTCTAAATCAAAAATAAATGCTAGAGGATTTAAAAAATTAAGTTTATAATTTGGATAAAAAATACGTCGATGAGCTAATGTAATTTTGGCATTATTTAAAGCGTTATATTTTAAATTAGTATTATTTACATAACTTATTGCATTTTCTGCTAATCCTAAATAATAACTAAATGAATCTTTTATTACAGTTTTATTAATTCCTAATTCTCTTATTTGATATTCAAAATAATCCATTTTTTGTGTCCATAAATTACTCCAATTATTGCGATATAATTTGCTTGTATTATAATTTAATGTTAGTTTGTTAGCAATATTAATCATATCAAATATGTCATATTCTTCATTATAATTGTTTACTGACATTAATATATAATCAAAATTATTTATTTTAGTTAGATATTGCCCATTTCTATTAATTATTATATTATGAACATCAATTCCTTTTTCTTTCATATTATTAACACAAATCAATATATCATTTAATTCTTCAATATTACGATTAAAATATACAAAAAAGAAATCTTGATTTTGATACTTAAAAAAGTATTTGCCATCTTGTTCTTTTAAATCATCAATATCAATATTGTAATAATATTTAATCGTTTCCTTCATACTAAATTATATAAAAAAAATAGGTTTTAATACCTATTTATTAAATTTTGCTACTAATGCATCAAACATATTTTCACAAGCTTTTAAAAATGCCTCTTTATCAGCAGTAAAATCTACTGAAACTTCTTCAGTAGTTTCTTCATTAATAGGATTTACTACTGGTTGGTCCATTATTGGAGCTTCAACTTGTGAATTTTGTGGTGCTTCTGGCATTACGGGACTTACTTCTGGGGTTACTGAAATTGGTGTCGGAGTCGTAACTTCAGGACTTGTTGGAGTTACTTCTATATTTGGACCAACTGGTGCTGGACTTACAGTTTCAGGAGTCATTTGAGCTACATCAACGTTTGGAACAACTGGTGCTGGACTTACAGTTTCAGGAGTCATTTGAGCTACATCAACATTTGGAACAACCGGTGTTGGGCTTACAACTTCGGGTGTCATTTGAGCTATATCAGTATTTGAAACTGATGTAGGATTTACAACTTCAGGACTTGCTGGTGCAATATTAGGACTTACTGTTTCTGAAACTGGTTCTATTGGAGTTGTTTCTCCATCTTGGGGATTATAATTGTTTTTTAGTGCTTCAAATGATGCCACTGGTAATGTTAATTGAGTAAAAAACACTTCATCACCCATTAATGTATCTTCAACTTTAACATAATCTACTTGGTTGCCTGCTATAATCATTCTTAAATTTTCTTTTACAGCATTCCATTCATTTTGATCTATAATTTTTATTAATTTATTGTTATCTAGTTTAGATACTAAAATAATTGGTAAGCCCATTGTTCCATTCATTTCATTATCTAAAACTGTATATATTCCATTATTGCCCCTAAAAGCAGTAATCAATGGCTTTTCTATCATTGTTCCGTTAGTTAAATTAATTTTTATTTTTTCCACATTTATCAATCCCTTCATTTATCTTTAATAATTATAACAAATTAACTATTCTTTTTCAACTATCCTTTTAATTATAAAATATTTACAATCAAATGCACAATTTTTATTTATATATTCATCTACTTTATTATAATCATTTAATGGTCTAAAATTTTTATTGTTTTTTTCATTAAAACCTTTTAATCTTACTTTACCATATGCATAATCGCCTAAAATATAATCAAAATTATCAAAATATTCTGTTATTTTTTCTTCTAAATCTGATATATCAAGGGCATCTTTATAATTTTTTATTACTTCATATCTTTTATTATCTATTACTATTTCCATAATGCTCCTATATAACTATAAATGTAAGTATTCCTACTACCATTATTATTGTACATATGATACTTAAAACTAATAAAATATCTACATAACCATTCCCCGATGTTACTTTGTTATTTTCTCTTTCTATAGCTTCAATAGCTTTATCTAATAAATATTCTTTATTTATAGCATTCTCTCTTATTTTAAAATAATCATATACTTGACTATTAATTTTATCAACTTCATTAGCATCCATTTGATATAAATCATTCATACTGTAATTTAATAACTCATATGCTTTAACATTTAAGTAATGCTTTTCTCTTGTTTTAACTTGTTTTACATTTTCTTTCATTTGTTGCCTAAAATATCTATCTATTTCTAAAACATCTTCAGCCATTAAAAAGTTATATGATACTTGTAATGGATTGGGTGAATATGGGGTATATAATAAATTATAAAAATCTTGTACTTCTTTTTCTTTTAATTGAAAATTTAATTTCTTAGCAATTAACATATCTATTAATAATTTTTGAACAGATATAAAATAAGGATTAGGCTTTTTAACTATTTTATCTTTTTGTTCTTTTTCTATATCATAATAAACTTGTAAATCCGAAAAAAAGATATCTAATTGGTATTTTGAAAATCCATATTTTGTTAAGTTGCTTTTTAATAAATCTTCATCATTTATTACTAATGGATTAACTATATCAAGTTCACTATATAAAACTATTAACATTCTTATTACTATTACTAAAAATGAATTGTATATTACCCCTTTAGGTTGTTCTACACTTTTTAAATAATCATTTATAGCTTGAGTAAATGCTTCATTTATAAATACGTGTTCCATACACTCACCCTACTCTAAATTATAGCACAATTTTTATTCTAGGGGAATAGATAAAGCTGTACTTTTTTCAGTTATTATGCCTCCATAAAACTCTGGTACGGTTCCATTAATTACTTGGGATGCGATTAAAACATCATATTCTAGTGATATTTCATTATCTGTAACTGGACTAATTAATTCTTGACTAACTTCTATTGTTACATAAAGCTCTACTAAGGCATTGTTTATTCCATATTCTGTAATTTTACTTTTTATGTTAGTAAGCATTGTTCCTATAAAATTTACTTTAATATATATTTTAGGGCCTAAATTTGATAATAGTGCATAATTGCTGGACATAAATAATGGATATTCTAAAATTAATCCATTTTTATTTACTTTTATATTATTATCTTTTATGTCTGCAAATTTACCTTGTTCTAAATCACTTATTAAATGATTTAATTCTTTAGATACTTTTTCTAACACTATATAAGCTTTGTCTAAATTAAAATCTACGTATAATATTTCATCTTCATTATTTTTATTTATTATTAATATATTTTCTAAAGATTCTTGATCTAATATATCATGACTTATATTGTTACTTAAAAATGACTTAATAAATTTATTAATTTTGGCTTCTGCTACATCTATTATTTTAGGACTTACTTTTTTATTATAAATATTAAATAAACATATTGTAAAAAAAATTATCAAGAATATTACTCCAATAACTATTCTTGATAATTGATATTTTTTTCTTAATCGAATCCTATTCATATTAAATAATATGAAGTTATTCTATAATAAATGATTTAATGAATAAAAATAAACCAACTAAAAAGCAAATTATTACTAAGGCTATTAGTATTTTTATTGCTACACTTAATCCTTTTTCATCATCTTCATCTTTAAAATCTGCTTTATTAAATAAACTATTTGTGTAAAATGAATCATCTATTGTTTCTTCTTTAATTACATTTTCTTTCTTTTCTTCTTTTTCTTCAGTTCTTTCCTCATTTAACTTTTTCGTAATTTCTGAAGTCATTCCCTCATATACTTCTGTATTTTCACTACCCTTTAATTCTGTTAGTAAATCTAAGGGATTGTCTTCTTTATTTTCTTCTTCAGTTAGTTTTTCACTTATTTCATTAATCTTTTTTTCATTTATACTAATTGTATTTATTAACTCAATTAAATCTTCTTCTGCCTTTGTTGGCTCAGTTTTTTCTTCTTTGCTTTCATCTTCTAAATTTAATTTGTTTAAAATATCAAATTGCGTATTGCGAAGTTTTTTAGCTCTAGCTTCTTCATATGTTTCTTCTTTTTCATCTTTAGCTTTTTCTAATATTATATTTAAGTCATATTCTTTAGTTTTTACTTCATCTATTTTTTCTTCTTCTTCAGGTAAATCTATTCTAATGCTTCTTCTTTTGGGAGCATTATTGTATTTTGTGTCTAATATCTTTTTAATCTTTTCAATATCAATCTCTGGGTCTTGATTACCAATGACTGTTGCATTGCTACGCACACTAAAATTATCTAAACTAGATTCATTAATCTTTTTATATAGTTCTTCATTTTTTGCTACCCTAGATAAGTTTTGATTATTATACTTATTCATTCTCGATTCCATAATAAAAACCTCTATTAAAATAATAACATAAATTCTAAAATTTTTAAATATAAACATTGATTTTAAAAAAATAATTTACTATAATTATACAAGGAGGATGTTATGAAAAAAATAGAAATTAATAATTGTATTGGTTGTGGGGCTTGTATTGCTATGGACCCAGAACATTTTGAATTTGATGATAATTTATCAAGTGTTAAAAGTAATGATAATTTAGATAGTGATGCTTTGCAAAATGCTATTGCTTCTTGTCCTGTTGGAGCTATTAAAGTTACTGATGACAATACAGATGAAAATAATGAAAACTAAAAAAAGCTTGTAAAGAGCTTTTTTATTTATTTTTAGCTAAACTATACAATTTTTTTATTTCTTTTATAGTTAAAGCACGATATTCACCAGATTTTAAATCTTTTATATCTAGAAAACCATAGCCAATTCTACTTAATTTTAATACTTCTATATTTAATTCATTAAATATTTTTTTTACAATGTGATTTCTACCTTCAATTATTGTTAATTCTAAAATCATAGTGTTTTTTTCTTTGTTAATATTTTTTATCTTTAGTTTTCTTACTTCAACTTTACGATTATCAATTAATATTCCTTTTTTTATTTGATGTATTTCATCTTTATCTAAAATTTTATTTATTTTAGCTATATAAGTTTTTTCTATTTGAAATTTTGGGTGCATTAATGTATTAGCAAAATCTCCATCATTAGTTAGTAGTATCAATCCTGTAGTATCATAATCTAATCTTCCTATAGGATAAATTCTAGCATCTGTATTAATTAAATCAACTACTGTTATTCTACCTCGATTGTCTTCTACTGAACTTACTACACTCCTTGGTTTGTTTAAAATGTAATATTCATGTTTTATATCTTTATTAATTATGATTCCATCAATACTTATTACATCATTACTATCAACTTTAGTTCCTAATTCTGTTATTATTTTGCCATTTACCATAACTTTTTTCTTTCGAATTAAATCTTCAGCTTTTCTTCTTGATGTATATCCATATTGTGCGATTAGTTTTTGTAATCTTTCCACATTAATCACCAGTTAAATTATATCATAGGTATCAAAAAAATAACATAGTTATTAAAAATGCAACTGTTATACCTACTAAATCTGCAAATAAACCTACTCCTAAAGAATATCTTATCTTTTTTACACCAATTGAACTAAAATAAAGTGCTAAGACATATATCGTTGTATCAGTACAGCCTTGTAATACACTAGCTAGTCTTCCAATATATGAATCTGGACCATAATTTATAAATATATCATTCATTATTGCAAGCGATGCTGTCCCCGATATTGGTCTTAATAATGCCATAGGCATAATTTCTAATGGAATATTTATAATATCTAGTACTGGGGAAAGTACTCCTAAAAATTCATTTACAAAATTACTATCTAAAAAAACATTTATTGCAAAAACCATAGCTATAATTGATGGAAATATGTTAAACGATATTAATAATCCTTCTTTTGCTCCTTCTAAAAAAGCATCATAAATATTTATTTTTTTTCTAAATCCATAAAAAATAACAAAAACAATAAAAACAGGAATAACTATTTTGGAAAATGTATTCATTTATTATTTCTCCTTTTACGAATAAAATAATCTAGTAGTAATCCCCCTAAACTAGAACAAAATGTAGCTATTACTCCTGGAAGAATAATTTCTGATGGATTAGCTGATCCATGAGCTATGCGAAGTGCTAAAACAGTTGTTGGAACAATTGTTACTCCTGCTGTATTTAAAACTAAAAAGGTTATCATTGCTGTTGATGCCGTATCTTTTTTTTCGTTTATTTTTTGAAGTTCACTCATTGCTTTTAATCCAAATGGTGTTGCTGCACTTCCTAGCCCCATCATGTTGGCAGCTATATTTGATGCTATATATCCTAATGCTTTATTGTCTTTGGGTATAGTGGGAAATAACTTTGATAATAATGGTTCTACTAATTTAGCAAACCGTTTTAATAACCCAGATTCTTCAGCAATCTTCATTATTCCTGTCCATAATACAATTATAGGAAGAATTGAAAGCATTAACTCTAATGCTTTATTACCATTTGTTAAAATACTATCATTTATTGTATCTAAATTGCCAGTTAAAAAAGAAAAACCAATACCTATAAGTATCAAAAATAACCAAATGTAACTTACCATTTAAGCCACCTTAATATTTTTTGCCACCATGTTAACTTTACTTTATTTTCTTCTTTAGTAACATATATTTCTACTTCTTTTATTAATTCATCTTTTAAATATATCTTGGCTTTTCCTACTATATCTTTGGTTTTATAATTATTATCTTTGTATAATTCATATTCTATTTTTATACCTTTTTCTTCCTTTGGTAGTATCGGAATGTAAACATCTTCTTTTATATATAAAGTATCAGCTTTATATTCAGTATCATTTTTTATTATAAATTTGTTTTTATCTAATACTTTTAAGGCTTTATAATTTCTAAAAGTGCTTTCATATAAATTTAAGTGATCATTAAAATCATTTGGGTCATTTAAAGTAACTATTACTAAATCTATATTATTGCTACTTGCAGTTGTTACTAAAGTTCTTCTAGCTTTTTGAGTAAATCCAGTTTTACCTCCAGTAATAAATTCATAATTATGTAATAATTTATTTTTATTTGTCCAACTATAACTTTTTTTATTAGTTTTTACTTGATAATTTTTAGTTTTAAATATTTCTTTGAAAATATCATTTTGCATAGCATATTTAGTTAGTAATGCCATATCATAAGCGGTTGATAAATTACCTGTTCCATCACTTTCTTCTAAACCATGAGCATTGTAAAAATAACTGTTTTCCATACCTATTTTATCAGCGGTTTCATTCATTAACATTGCAAAATTATCCATATTACCTGCAATGTTTTTAGCAATTACTACCGCTGCGTCATTACCACTTCTAAGCATTAAACCATATAATAAGTCTTTTAAAGTTAATTTTTCTCCCATTTCTATATATATGGCACTACCATAAGCTTCTAGAACTTCTTCTTTAACTTCATATACATCATCTAAATTTCCATATTCTATTGCAACAATGCATGTCATTATTTTGGTAATACTTGCTATTAGTCTTTGTTCATTGATATTATTTGCATAAAGAATTCTATTGCTATTTAAATCCATTACTATACTACTACTTGCTATTGCTAATACCCTTATTGGTAAAATCATTAATATTAATCCAAAAATTAACTTTTTCATATCATTACCTCTATAAAAAGATATGATTTTATAAATAAAATATGTGCTTCATAAAAATGTATAATTTTTTTGGATTATGTGTTAAAATAGAAAACAAGGTGAAATTTTATGGGTTTAAAAATTAAATTTTATATATTTGAAGTATTAGAAGAATTAAAACAAGATAGTGAAACTAATTCAGCATTAATAAAAAAATTAAAAGAAGTAATGCCTTTTTATGATGATTTACCAGATGAAGAATTTTTTAATAAATTAGATTATTTTTTGGGTATAAGAGATAAATCTATATTTTTTATTATCTATGCTCAAAATAAAGATTTTTGGGATAAAAAAGATATAATGTTTATCGGAGACTTCTGTTCCTTTTTAGCAAAATACGATATCGCTATTGACTATTATAATGCCTATATCAATGTTTTCTTTAAAGAACCTAATTATTCTTTAATTGTTAACATATGTAGTAGCAATTATGGTTTTTGTTATTTAGCTTTATTAGATTTGTTATTTCTAAACTATAACATTTTAACTGCAAAAGATGAAATAACTAAAGTGTTAGAAAACATGTATAAAATTAGTACTCAACCTTTTTATAATATACCAGGTATTTATAGATATTTAAACGATGTATTAAACAATTTAACTAAAGATGACTTGGTGGTGGATTTTGAAAGTTTTAGATTACTTAATCAATTAAAGTCTTGGGATGCTTTGAGTGATGAGGATTTAAAAAAACAAATTATTCAGGAACTAGCTGATGTATTATCACAACCTATTGGTGATGATGAAAAACTTGCTTTGTGTTTAAATGTAATTAGAAATTATAAAATAGATACTTTAAAAAGAATTAAGCCAAATGAAAATGAGTAATTTTTTTACTCATTTTCATTATATATACCATGAATTTTTTCTAAATCTTCTTGAGATAAATCACTAACTTGCCATATTCCATCTTCATTTTTTTCAACATTAAAATTAATTGTATAGTTAATAGTTTCAGTGTTTTTTTGCATTAAATCTAGTTTATAATCTAAAAACTTTGTTATATCATAATTATTTGATTCATCATAAAATTCTTCGCTATGCTCATTTAAATAATTATTAGCTTCTTTTTGCACTTTTCCTAAATTATATACTGTTATTTTTGTTTCTACAATTGCTATATTTTCATTGTATTCTTCACTTATTATTTCATATGTTAAATCAGTGTATTGTTTTCGTAATATATCTCGGTATTGATCTTTTTGTTCTTCATTTAAATTTTCTTCTTTTTCTATAACATTATCCATGTCTTCAATAACTGATGCACTTAAATTACGATATTGATCTAGAAAGTCTTCAACTGCCCCTTTCGCGGTATTATTAGAACAACTGCATCCTACTAAAAATAATCCCACTACTAAAATTAATAATACTTTTTTCATAATTCACCCTATTTGTATTATTAACTTAAATATTTTTATTTATACATTATTATAACTCAATCTTATTAAATTATATATTGTAATTTCTCTATCTGATAACTTGTCTTGTAATTTTTTGTTCATCTCACTATATATTTTTATAATATCATCATTGTCTTTTAAAAACCATTCATTATATAAATATTTTAATTTGTCTATTTCTTTGTTTTTATATAGCAAATCTATTTCTTTTTTTATAAATCTTTTTATATTATCTTCTTTTCTTAAATTTTTATTAAATACAATTTTTTTAGTTATTTCATAATTTAATTTATATACCGGTATTGTAAATATTGTTTCTATTACTCCTAGTTCATCATCAACTTGTAAAAAACTACGATATATGCTTTGGCCAAAATCATTAAATTCTAAAGCAATTGCTCCATTTTTACTAACAAATAAAGCAACATATTTTAAAGTTTTATTTTTTAATTCAGTTTTATTATTTATTATATCTAAAAATTCAGTATCTACTTTAATTTCATTATTTATTAAATCTTTAAATGTTTTTAAATTAATTTGAAATATAGGAATCTTTTTTATTATATCAATATTATCTTCTTCTTCCCATTCATAAAACATATAATTGTCTTCTTGAAAATTTAAAACTATATCATAATAGTAGTTCATGTAATATTCCTCCTTATACCTTTATATATAAATAAACTTCCAATAATTAATAACCAAAAAGCACAACTTCTAATAATAAAATAAACAAATTCTAAAAATGTATACCCTAAAGTAAATAAGTTTAAATATAATATTATTAAAAATAAACTTATACTTATTAGTAAACTTCCTATTATTAAAAAAAATATTCTCATATTTAAAATTATATGATAAAATACTTTAGGTGATACATTTTGAAAAAAATATTAATTATTTTAATCAGTTTGTTATTATTAAGTGGTTGTAACGATACTAAAAATCCAATTGTAACAATGGATATTGAAGACTATGGCACTATAAAAATTGAATTATATCCTAAATATGCTCCGAATACTGTTGCTAATTTTATTAGTTTAATTGAAAGTGGATTTTATGATGGTTTATCATTTCATCGCTCTGTTCCAGGCTTTGTTTTACAAGGGGGAGATCCTTCTGGAGATGGAACTGGTGGACCCGATTATAGTATTTTGGGAGAATTTAAAGAAAACGGCTACAACAAAAATACATTAAGTCATACTCGCGGTGTTATTTCAATGGCTAGAAGCAATGATTATGATTCTGCAGGAAGCCAATTTTTTATCGTTTTAGATGATTCCGCAGCATATTCTTTGGATGGTTTATATGCTGGTTTTGGTAAAGTTATCGAAGGTATGTATATAATAGATGATATAGTTGAAAATGAAAAAGTTGCTGATGAATATACTGGTTTGTTAGAAGAAAATGTTATAATTACAAAAGTTACGGTTGATACTTTTGGAAAAACTTATGATGTAAAAAAATTAAATGCCTAGTGCATTTTTTTTAAAATTAATATATAATTATAATGGTGAAGCAATATGAATATAATTACTTATATTATCTTAGGTATAATTCAAGGTATTACAGAACCTATTCCTGTTTCTAGTAGTGGTCATATATTTTTATTTAAAAATATTTTTAATACTAATATCTTTAATACTTTAAATTTTGAAATTATTTCTAATTTTGGATCTTTTATAGCTATCTTCATAATTTTTTGGAAAGATATTAAAGAATTAATTGTGGCATTTTTTTCTTATATCTTTAAAAAAGATACTAGAAAAAAATATGAAACTAAATTTAGATATGCTTTATTTGTTATATTAAGTACTATACCAGTTGGTATTACAGGTTTTCTTTTTAAAGATAAGTTAGAAAGTCTATATTCCTTAAAGGGTTTAGCTATTGCCTTTTTAATTACTGCTTTAGCTTTATTTATTGTTAGAAATATTAAAGGTACTAAAGATGATGCTGATATAAAATTAAAAGATGCTTTATTAATTGGACTATTTCAAGCAGTTACAATTATTCCAGGGATAAGTAGAAGTGGTACTGTATTAGTTGCTTGTTTGCTTTGTAATTTAAAAAGAGATACGGCTTTAAAATATACTTTTATGTTGTATTTCCCCGTTAGCGTTGGTACTCTTATCTTGGGTGTTAGCGACCTTGCTAATACTAATGAACTTGCTAGTATGTTAGTTCCTTATCTTGCAGGCATGATTGCTGCAGGTATTGTTACTTTCTTTTCTTATAAATGGCTAAGTAATTTGGTTAAAAATGGTAAACTATGGAAGTTCTCAATATATTGCGTTATACTAGCATTGTTTATATTTATTTATTTTAGGTAGTGATGATATGAAAAAAAGAAGAAGAAAAAGAAGATTAATCATAGTAATATTTGTATTATTAATTATATTAGGTTTTTTATTGTTTATTTATTTTTCTAATAAACAAAAACTAAAGGAATATGAAAATCAGTTGACAAAGATAAGTTTAAAAATTAAAAATAATAATACTTATGCTAGTTGTTTAATTACACCATATAAAAGTGATAAAGTTGATCAGTTATATGATGATTTATTAAATAGTTTAAATACTTCTTTGGTATCTATTTATTTTGAAGATATTTATAATGATTATACATTAACTTTAAATGAAAATACTATTTATTATAATGCTAGTATTATTAAATTATTTGATGCTTCTTATATAATAGATAATAAAATTGATTTAAATGATACTATTACTTTTAATAATACATATAGAAGTTTAGCTAAAGAAGGCTTGCTTGATTATGCTTTAAATGAAGAAGTACCAATTAAAGATGTTTTATATTATGCAATTTCTGTAAGTGATAATGGAGCACATAGAATGCTTACTGATTATATAGGAATTAGTAATTTAAAAGAATATGCTAAAAAAACTTTAGGTATCACTTTAAGAATAACTGATACTGAAAGATATGGCAGTTTAAGTGTTAATGATACAAATATATTATTAAAACATTTATATAGTTTATTACAAAATAATGATGAATATAGTAATTTATTAAAAGATGCTATGAATAATGATTATTGTAATTTTTTAAGTTTTGATGATATCGAAATTTTACATAAATACGGCTATTACAGTTCATATTTACATGATATAGGTATTTATAATAGTAGTAATCCTTATTTAATATCTTTATTTACTTTATATGGGAATCCTGATAAAGGTGGAAGTGATAAAATAAATAATTTAAGTAAAGAAATATATAATATATATAAAACTAATTTAGATGAAAAAGAAGAATATTGTTATAATTTAGCATATAACTAATATTCTTCTTTTAATTTATACGTATTGGGTCACTACTAGTCCCAGATCCACTGACATAAGTTGTGGAAGATGTTAGATAAAAGACTGGCCGGACCGCATTGTGGTTAAGGTACACATAGGGGTTGTTGAGGTGACCCGAATTGTTCACCATAAAGGCAAGATCGGAACTACTCGAGATACGAGAAATTGTCCATTCGATTAGTCCCATGTACATCCAATTATTATTTTTAGCATTATCATAAGAAATCATTCTTGTTGTCCAATAACTATTGCTTGCTGCATATCCATAATCACTTACATACATTAATCCTATTTTTGCACTATATGTTGTTCCACTACTTTCGGCATTATAAAATGTTTTTGGTGTTGCACTATATGTTGAATATCCTCCTACATACCATGTATGCGTTGCTATTTTATTACTCCATGTTGTTCCTATATAACTCAAATATGAACTGTTTAAATTTGTTTTATTTAGTCTTGATTCACTCCATGTGTTTGTTGAACTTTCTCCATTACTTCTATTCCAGTAATATATTGCTATATTACTTTGGCTCATGTTTCCTTTATAATAACTTGATGACCCCCCCCATGAACTTTGATAATCTCCGTGATAATCTCCTCCTGAGCCTGTCATTGTTGTTGTCGTATAATCTGCTTTTATTAGTTTTACTTCACTACCAAATACTCCGATGATTCGATATAAGTTATCACTTGGACATGTAGCTGCATCAGACCCAAAACATACATAGTTATTTGGATTTGCCCCTGCATATCTATAACTATTGTCTCTTGCACTATTTGCTAGGCTTCTTGTATGATAATATATTCCATTTGAACCTTGACTTGTATATTGACTTTTTATACATGTTGCTAAATTTGTGCCAGTATTGCAAATATATGTTACACTTTCTGTCTCCGCATTTATTGTATATACATTTGAATCTACTCCATTTGTGTCTTTTACATATACTTTTATTGTGTATGTTGTTCCCATACTTAAACCTGTAAATGTTTTAGTATTACTTGTACTACTTGTGTATGCACCATTATTTATTGAATAATAATATGTTGCTACACTATTTGTTCCTCCACTTGCTGATACACTTATACTTATTGTATCATTTGTTGTATCTGTTACTGTTACAATATTTACTTTTGGATTTACATACGCATTTGTTGTTACTTGTACTGTTTCTTCATTTGTTTCATATCCTAATGTATCTTTTGCATATACTTTAAATTTATATGTTGTTCCATAATTTAAGTTACTAAATGTATATGTATTACTTGTACTTTCTTCATATGATTGTCCATCATCTTTACTAAAGTAATATTTTTCTATTGGGTTTTCTCCAACTTCTGTTGTTACTGTTAAAGTTACACTATTTGTTGTTTTAGTATTTGTTACATTAGTTATTTTTGCTACATTATATTTATCAAAATAAACATAACATTTATCTGATCCACTACTTATTAGTTTTACTATGTTAGTTTTTCTATCATATACTAATTCTCCACCTCTTTCACAACCGGATAGTTCATTATTAAAAGCATAACCATCCCCCGGCCATGTACTAGCAGAAGATTTTTTATAAGTTCCATCATCTTGTTCTAACATTAAAGTTAAAAATCCATTTGTATTTACATTTGGTTTTGTTTTATTACTTTCTTCTTCTTTTGTTTTTGGTATTAATAAATATACTCCTACTACTAATATTATAAATGTACTAAATATTATTAAATTTCTTTTTTTATTTTTCATAGTATCACCAATTATATTTTATAATTATTAATAATTAAATAATTATTTTTACATCTAATAAGAAGTAAATACATTACATTTAATTAGATGTATAAGAAAATATGTTTAGTGATTAATAATGTATATAAATAGATTAAAAGAAATAAGAGAAGATAAATCTTTAACTCAAAGTGATATTGCTAAAGTATTAAGTACTACTCAACAACAATATTCTAAGTATGAATTAGGTATACAAATTATTCCTTTAGAAAAGATTAATATTTTAGCAAATTACTATAATACTTCAATTGATTATTTAGTTGGAAGAACAGATATTAGAAAGCCATACCCTAAATCAATATTAAACTAATATATGACATTTTGTCATGTATTAGTTTGATTTCGCCAAAAAATAGCTTTTTTGTCTGAATTATATTAATATATGACAAGTTGTCATGTATTTTATTAATTCCGTCAAAAAAAGGCTTTTTTGACGGAATTTTGTAGACAAAGTTATTTATTTATGATATTATTTGATTGAAAGGAATTGTGGTTATTATGGAAAAATTAGAAAATCTACCTTTAAAAAATGATATTGAAACTTCAAATATTTTGAAGCAATTATCTAAATCTAGTAGAGCTTTAGCGGAACTTAAAGGTATTGCCCAAACTTTACCTAATCAAAATGTTTTAATTAACGCAATCATGATTAATGAAGCTAAAACAAGTTCTAGTATTGAAAATATAGTAACTACCTATGATGAAATATATAAGGCTATGGTATTAAAAGATAATGTATCTTCTGCTGCTAAAGAAGTTGTAGATTATAGAACAGCTATGTGGAAAGGTTTTAATTTAGTAAAAAGAGATAATATTATAACAATTTCTACAATTGTAGAAATTCAAGAAAATATTGAACATAATACCGCAGGTATAAGAAGTGTTCCTGGCACAGTTATTAAAAATAATCAAACTAATGAAATTATATATACTCCGCCACAAGATAAAGATGAAATATTGTTTTATTTAAATAATTTAGTAACATATATTAATGAAGATTGTGATACTTTGGATCCATTAATTAAATTGGCAATAATCCATTATCAATTTGAAAGTATTCATCCTTTTTATGATGGTAATGGTAGAACTGGAAGAATTCTTAATATATTATATTTAGTTATGGCTAAATTATTAGACGCCCCTATTTTATATTTAAGTAAATATATTATTAAAAACAAAATGGAATATTATGAGTTATTTCAAGAAACTAGAAAAACTAATAATTATGAAAATTGGATTATATATATATTAAAGGGGATTGAAACTACTGCTTTAGAAACTATTAATATTATAAATAAAATAAATGATGAAATGCTAAAAACTAAAAAAGAATTACAAGATAAAACAAAGATTTATTCAAAAGAATTATTAGAATCTTTATACTTTGATTTTTATACTAAAACTAATTATATTGAAGATAGATTAGGAATATCAAATAGAACTGCTTTAAGATATTTAAATATATTAGAAAAAAATGGCATTTTGAAATCTGAAAAAATAGGTAGAGAAAGAATTTATATAAATGAAAAGTTATTTAATTTAATCAAACAATTTGAAAATTAAAAAAGGAAGAATTAATCGTCTTCCTTTTTAAAAGTGTGAGTTTTGAGTTTATATGTTAATTGTGTATAGTTTGTAATATTGTATTACACTTTTTCTAGCTTATTAGCATCCCTCCTTTATTACAATTTAATCATACTAAACGATTATGAAGTTTTTGTGTTGGATGAATGAAATAATTATATTTTAATTTTAAAATAGAATGTTGAGCCTTTTTTTAACACTGACTTGACACCATATTCAAAATCATGTAATTCTAATATTTGTTTTACTATTGATAAACCTAAACCCGTTGATACAACATTTCTTTGATGTTTTTTATCACTCTTATAATATTTATCCCATATATATGGTATTTCTTCTTCTTTTATTCCCTTTCCAGTATCAATTATTTCTACTAAATAACTTCTTTTTTGTTTAGTTACTCTTATTGTAACTAATTTGTCATCTCCAGTATAATTTATAGCATTATTAATTAAATTATATATAACTTGATTAATTTTTTTCTTATCTGCTTTTATCCATATTTCTTCTGGCATTTCTACATTAAATGTGTATTGTTCTGTTTCTTTTATTATTTGATATCGATTTATAATTGATTTTATTTCTTCTGCTAGGTTAAACTTTTCTAATTTTAATGTATCAGCATTAGATTGCATTCTTGATAAATCTAGTATATCATTAACTAATACGGTTAATCTATCTGTTTCATCTACTATAATATCTAAATGTTCGTTCATTTTCTTTCGATCTTTATAAGATATATCTTTAATCATTTCAGCATAAGCTTTAATCATTGTTAATGGGGTTTTTAAATCATGTGATACATTGGCCATTAAATCTCTTCTAAGTTCGTCTGTTTTTGCCATTTCTTTTTGAGCCTGAGTTAGTGTTTGAGCAAGTTCATCTATTTCTTTAATTCCCGATTCTTTAAATTCTACATTGTAATCGCCGTTTCCTAACTTTTTAGCTTTTTTAGTTATTTCAGCAATTGGATCTGTTAGTTTAGTAGATAAAAATATTGAAATAGTTACTGCTACAAATATACCTAAAAAACATACATACATTAATTGTTGCTTAATTATTAATGTAAAATCAGATATATCTTCTAAATTTGAATAAATAAAAGTATATTGATTATTATTTTTTAAACCATATAATAACGCCGCAACTTGTTTGTCAAAATTAACAAACTGATATGCTTTAAAATTGGCATCAGCATTAATAAAGTTAACCATTAGTTCTTGTACTTTAGTATTTTCATTTTTTAAAGCACAACCTTTCATATTAGTATTATAACTATTATAGTTACCATAGTCATCTATTACTAATATGCATACTTCATTTTGATATGATATGTCTTGTAATAAATTATCTAATTCAGTTTCATTAGCATCTTTTATCGAAGATACAATATTGTCCATGTTTGATATTTGTTCTTTTTCATAATAAAAATCAAATATCCAAGCTTGGCATATCCATAAAAGTAAAATTATAACAACATTAAAAACAAGTAAATATATTAATGTCTTTGATTGAATACTAGTTTTTCTTTTCTTCTTCATATTCAAACTTATATCCCATTCCCCGAACTGTTACAATCATGTTTTTATATTTACCTAAATGTTTTCTTAAAGTTTTTACATGAGTATCTATCGTTCGATCATCACCATAAAAATCATATCCCCATATGTTACTTAACAAATTTTCTCTAGTTAATGCTATATTTTTATTGTCAATAAAACATTTTAATAAATCATATTCTTTAGGTGTTAAATATATTTTTTTATTATCTATATATACATCATGAGCAACATTATCTAATTTTATCCCCGCTATTTGATATACTTCTTCTTTTGTATCTTTTCTTTTTGTTATAGCTTTAATTCTTGCTACTAGTTCTTTAGGACTAAATGGTTTAGTTACATAGTCATCTATTCCTAAATCAAATCCTATTAGCTTATCATATTCTTCTCCCCTAGCAGATAGCATTATAAAAGGTATATCTTTTATCTTTTTTATCTCTCTGCATGCGGAATAGCCATCCATTTTAGGCATCATAATATCCATAATAATTATGTCAAAATCATTATTTCTTACTTTATCTATAGCTTCTTCACCATTTTCAGCTTCAGTAACTTTCATTTTTTCTAATAATAAATATTCTTTTATTACATCTCTGATTAATTTTTCATCATCTACTACTAAAACATTCATGACATCACCAAGTCTTATTATATATACAAATTGTGAAAATGGAATGAAATTTATCTACTTACTTTTTCAGTATTAAATAAAGCTATACTTTTTATTGCTATGGGTTGATTTGCCATCTTACATATATTAGTAATATTTTCACCATTAATTATATATTTATCTATTGCAAAAATTTCTTTTTTAAAGCCACCGAATAATATAGTATACATTTCTATATTTATTTCATCAATTACTTCAATTTCTGTAGAAAAAGGTAAAGTTTCATTATTTACATTTATTATTCCCTTGGCAATTATTTTTCCTTCTCTATTTTTTTTAAATGTTATTTCTATAATTTCACCATTTTGTAATATAGTTAAGTTACTAATTAAATATTTATAATATTCTACTTCTTGTTCTGTTAATACCGAGTTGTACGGATCATCTAATAATTTTACATCCATAAATGTTTATCACCTAAATTAATTATACCAAATATTTTGATTATATTCAATTAAAAAAACTCCAATGGAGTCTTATTTTTCTTCTAACTTATCAACAATTTTTTGTAATGCATTTGCTGTTGCTTCTTTTAATTCTTTAGTTGTTTTTTCTAATACTGGAGTTCCTTTTGCTACTGCTAATTTGTATAAATCTTCAGCCTTTTTTTGAATTTTTTTAGCTTTTTGTTTGGCTATTTTTAATACTTTTTCTTTGTCTAAGGTTTTTAATTCTTCTTGTAATTCATCTACTTTTTTAAGTATCATTTCTTTTACATCTTCAGTTTTTAAAGCCTTAGCTTGTTCTACAATTTCATCTAATTTTTTCTTAATATCAGCTCTGGTTTCTTTACCAGACTTTGGAGCAAATAATACTCCTAAACCTGCACCAACTAAAGCCCCAGCAACAAATTTACCAATACCACTATTCTTCTTCATAATCATCCTTCTTTCTTTTCTTTTTAAATAATAATTTGCTAAATATTGAGCCTGCTATATCAACAATTCTATCTGTAAATGCCGCAAGTTTGTCAGTTGTGAAATCTATTAAATTAAAAACATTGTTTAATGATTCTACTTTTTCATTTACATTATCGACTACTTTTTCAACTTTATTCATTGTTATTATAGTTTTAATTCCTAAAATTATGCCTACTAATAATAAAATTATTAATAAAATATAAATAACTAATGGTAAAAAAGTTAGCCAAAATTCCACTAGTAATCACCGTCCTCTCTGTTGTCATACATTGAATCGATTAAATCAAATAAATCATTTTCTAATGTATCTTCATCTTCTTCCTCTTCTTGTTCTATTTTCCTATTTGGGGATATTTCTTCTAATTCCTCATCTATTTTATCATAATCATCTAATTCATCAGTAGATTTATCTTTTTTATCCATTTTTATTTCTATATCTGCAGTATCTTCTAATAACTCATCTATTGTTTTTACTTTCTTTTGCTTTTCTAATTCATTTTCTTTTAATTTTACCGTTACTGTTTCTTCATATACTGTTTCTTTTGGTTCTTCTAGTATTTCTACTTCTCCAAAAGCTTTTTTTCTAACACTTTCTATATCTAAATTATTTTGTCTGTTTTCTTCAGTTACATCTTTAATGTCTTCTACTTTATAATCTTCATTTAATATCCCATATACTGGCGATATTATTGGTGATGGTTTAAACTTTTTCTTTTCAACTACTTCTCTTGTTTCTGTTCTTTCATATCTACCAAAATCATATCGTTTTTCTATTTTTTTCTTCTTTTCATATTCTAATACATTTGTTGGAGAACTCTTTTTTTGTTGGCGATTCATCGTTGAAGAAAATTCTTCTTCATCAAAATCAGGAAATGGAAATGTATTTTCTGATTTAAACAAATCCCTTTCACTCATTGTATCAAAATTTGGTGTTTCTCTTACTACTTTTGGTTGTTCTTTTATAACTTCCTTTGGCTCTTCAACCTTTGTATATGTTTGTGTTGGCCTTGATATTTCTATTTTTTCCGCTATTGGTTTTTTTTCTTCTTTTCTTTCTTCTTTTATTTTTAAAGTGTCATTTTCTTCTATTTCTTCATCTTCAAATAATATATCTTTAATTTTATTAAATAATCCCATATTATTCACCTTTCCTAGTTTATTAAATCTGTGTCTGGTACTATTTCTTCTACTGGTTTATAATCATCTGGATCTATTAGCACCGTTTCATTATCATTTCCATTGGTATTAAATATATCCATCTCTTCTTCAGCATAGTTTAATACATCATCTTCTAATAAATTAGCTATTATATTATCATTATACTCAATGCTCCGAAGGATGCTTATAGCAGATATCATACTTAATTTAATATCTTTTTTATCTACTATCACTTCTATTTTAGCATAATTATACATAATTTCAACTAAATATTTATCATTTTCATATAAATTTACTTCAATATATCCATATTTATCATCATTTTTAATACTTGCTGAAAATTCACTATTACTATTTTTTTCGTAATTAAATTCAACCTTTTTTTGATAACTTACGGCATCTACATATAAATAATATAAATATTGTCCATCACTTAATATTTCATTAAATAGTGATGCATCTTCTACTTGCATTCCTCTAGGTATGTAATATTTATACCCCGTTCGATATTCGTTAGGTTTAGACCCTACATAACTAAAATTGTTAGCTATTTCTGTATAACTTAAATCATTTATATTGGTACAACCCGTAAGAGTTAATGTTAGCAAAATAATTATAAATATTTTTTTCATTTTCTTTCCTCGTTATATTATTATATCAAAAAAATTGCCACTAATAAAGTAGCAATCATTAATTTGTCCTTATTGGTATAAAATCTTTTTATAAATCTTTTAAACAAAATGTAGCATATAAAGGAATTGTTTTTAAATTATCTTTTAATCCAAAATTTTTTGCGGAAATCTTAACCATTAATTTTGGACTATATTTTTTATTATATGTCTCAAGTGATTTAGACTTCATGTCTGTACCTGCTTTTACTTCAATTGGGATTATTCGACTATCTTTTTGAATTATAAAATCAACTTCGGAAACTGCAGATGAATTATCCTTTCTACTCCAATAACTTAAATCATATCCCATTTTCATAAGTTCTGTAGCAACATAATTTTCTACTAATATTCCTTTATACTTTAAATCATTATTCATAAGAACATCAACACTTGTAATACTTGCTAGATTACAAAGAATACCAGTATCATTTAAGTATAATTTAAATGAATCATAATCATAATATATTTTTAATGGATATTCTGGTATTGTTACATTGTAACAAGGCAAAACGAGTAAACTTGATATTAACCAATCAAGTGCAGTGATGTAATCCCTTTTCCTGTTATCTTGTATGTCAATCTTTGCAAATGTAAATTTTTGATTACTTTTAGCTAATTGCTTAGGAATATCATTGTATATTCTTTCAATTCTAATATTTTCTTTATCATCTTTGGTATATTTTTTCATATCTAGAATATATGAATTTATTATGTCTTTAATTAAATCTTTATTCATTTCTGATAGACTTTGATTATGATTAATATAATTTTGAATTATATTAGGCATTCCCCCTAAAAATAGGTATCTATTAAATTCATTCATTAATTCATCATGTAAAAGACATTCACTATTATTTTTAAATGATTCTTTTATAAATTTAATATATCTTTCTTTGCCTATTGCCCATAAATATTCTTCAAAGTCCATAGGATACATTTTTTCTTTATGAACTTTACCAACTGGATATGATGTCGTTAGTCTTTTAAGTTTTACTCCCAAAAGTGAACCAGCACAAATAATATTGGTATATCCTTGTTCACAAAATAGTTTTAAGGCTTCAATAAATTTTTCACTTTCTTGTACTTCATCAATAAATAATATTGTGTTTTTATCTTTCAAATTAATATTATATGTTTCTTCTAACATTTCTACTTTTTTTGAAAAAGTATCGAGTTCATTAAAATATTTTATTAATCGATCATCATCAAATAAATTAATATAACAATAATTTTTGTAATTTTTTTGACAATATTCATTAATAATGTAAGTCTTGCCTACTTGTCTTGCTCCAACTACCATTAATGGCATTTTATCTGGTAATTTGTCCCAATTTGTTAAAACATCATAAAATTTCCGTTTCATGAATTTATCACCCAGTTAAATTTTACCCTATTTTTTTAGTAAATGTCAATGATTTTGGCGAAAAGCGGAACATAAATTTCATTGTTTTTGGCGAAAAACGGAACATAAATATAGTATTTTTTGGCGAAAAACGGAATGTGTTAGTCTTTCTTAACGTCAATATATTTAATTTTTATACCATTTTTACTAAACTTTTCTTCATATTCAGTTTCTATATTATCAATTTCTTCACTGTGTAAATCATAACTTATCTTAACTATTTTATATCCATGATTAATAAATGAGTCAATACTATATAAAAATAAATTATCATTATCAGTTTTCATGATGATGTGAGCGTTGTTTTTAAAAAGTATATCGTAAGTTTCTAAATATTTTTGAGAAGTTAATCTTCTTTTTGCATGTCTTTCTTTTGGCCAAGGGTCAGAAAAATTTAAATAAATTGTGTCTATTTTATTTTCTAATATTTCTGGTAAGTTTATGGCATCAGTTATTAATATTTTTAAATTTTTAGGTTTGTATTCATTAATTCTTTTTATTGCAACACTTGCAACACTAGAATATTTTTCTACTCCTATAAAGTTGTATTCTGGATATTTTAAAGCCATTTCTAATATAAATTTTCCTTTACCCATTCCAATTTCTAAATGAATAGGATTGGTATTGTCAAAACCATTATAATAATAATCACAATTATTTATTACTAAATCTTTATCTTTAGGATTACGCATTCGCATTTTATAACACTTCCTTTAAAAAAACATATATTATTGATAGAGAGGAGTTACATATGAAAAAAAATAGAAATTCTTTTTTTACCGAAGCTAATATGTCATATTCCGGCTACAACCCTAATATGAATATGGCTCCAAATATGCCCTATCAAGCTCAATCAAGTTATAATTATTATGCAGGTATGATGCCTAATCAACAATACTCTAATCCTACTGATACTATAGATAGTAGACTTGCTAAAATGGAACGACAAATTAATAGATTAGAACATCGCGTTAGTAAATTAGAATCTCTAAATACAACTTATATTACCGAAGAAGATAATTCAAGTAATATGTATATGATTTAATTGTATATTATTAATGCACTAAAACAATATAATTGTTCTTCACCACATACTGCAATTGCCACTTGATACTTGATATCTATTATATCAAATTCCCCAGAATTTAGAAAGCTATTTATTGAGTTTTCTAAATCTTTTTCATGTGATTCATCAAATACTTTTACTTTCATTTATATCACCAATTTTATTATACATTAATAATTTTGCATTTTTTGTCAAAAAAAATTAGTTAACTTAAATATTAACTAATTTTATTTAACTACTATGTTTACTATTCTACCTGGTAATACTATTATTTTAATTATTTCTTTACCTTCAATATGTTTTTTTACATTATTTTCATTTAATGCTTTTTCTTTGGTTAATTCAATATCTTCATCTATAGCTACTTTTATTGCTGCCCTAGTCTTACCATTTACTTGAACACCTATTTTTTTTTCTTTATCAATTGTTTTTTCTTCATCATATTTTGGCCATGAAGTTTCACAAAGTGGTTTATAGCCTAATTCTTCATTTAACTCTTCTGTTGTATGTGGTGCTATAGGATTTAATAATGTTAATAATAAATGATAATCTTCCCTTGTAATGTGTTCTTGTTCTTCATATTTGTTAGTTAATATCATTAATGTAGATATTGCTGTATTATAACCCATATGAGTTAAGTCATATTCAACTTTTTTAATACTTTTGTTAATTATCGTTTCTAAGTCTTTAGAATATTCATTTCCTTCGATAACTTTGTCTTTTAAACGTATTACTTTGTCTAAGAATCTTTTGCATCCTTTAAGAGAATCTGTATTCCATGGACAATCTAGTTCATAATCTCCCATAAATAGTTCATATGTTCTTAAAGTATCTGCTCCAAATTCTTTTACTATATCATCTGGATTAATAACATTACCTTTTGATTTACTCATTTTTTGATTGTCACTACCTAAAACCATTCCATGACTTACTCTAGTCCAAATCATTTCTTTATTTGGTACTAAACCAATATTGTATAAAAATTGTACCCAAAATCTTGCATATAATAAATGTCTTGCAGTGTGCTCCATTCCCCCATTGTACCAATCAACTTTATTCCAATATTTTAATGCATCCATTGAAGCAAATTCTTTGGTGTTGTGTGGGTCCATAAATCTTAAGAAATACCATGAAGATCCCGCCCAGTTAGGCATTGTATCAGTTTCCCTTTTAGCGGCATCTCCACATTTTGGACATGTAGTGTTTACCCAATCAGTTATCTTTGCTAGTGGGCTTTCTCCAGTATCTGTTGGCTCATATTCCGCAACATCCGGAAGTAATAATGGTAAATCTTTTTCATCCATTGGTACCCAACCACATTTTTCACAGTAAATCATAGGAATTGGTTCTCCCCAGAATCTTTGTCTTGAAAAAATCCAATCACGCATTTTATAGTTGACTTGTTTGTTACCACATTTGTTTTCTTCTAAAAATTCTAACATCTTGGCTATTGCTTCATCTTTATTTAAACCATTTAGAAATTCTGAATTAATGTGTATGCCATCACCTACCATTGCTCCCGGTTTAATAGCATATTCAAATGTCTTTTTGTGTAATTCGTCTGTAATTTCTTTTTCTATTACTTCTTTAGTTACCCATTCTATATCAAATTTTTCATCTTCATCTAAGTTTTGTTCTACTTTTTCATTATCTATTAATTTAAATAAAAATCCTGTTGATTCTATATTAAAATATTTATCTTTGTTATATGCATAATAATGATGATTAATTTTAGATAATTCATGAACTAATTCAAAATTTTCATAACCAGTTTCTTCCAAAATTTCTCTTTTAGCACATTCTAGTGGAGTTTCATTTTCTTTAATTGTTCCACCAATAAATAGTCTGCCACCTAACTCATGCCAATTAATCGTTAAATATTTATCATTTTTTTCATCATAAAGTATTGCTACTATTGAATTCTTTTTGGTTTCATTATTTGCTTTTTTACCAGTTTCTTCTTCTAATACTTGAATAATTGGTATATTAAATTTAATTGCAAAATCATAGTCTCTTTCATCATGAGCTGGAACAGCCATAATGGCTCCGGTACCATAACTAGCTAATACATAATCACTTATATAAATAGGTATTTTGTTGTTGTTTACGGGATTAATAGCATATGCTCCAGTAAATACACCTGTTTTATCTTTATTTAATTCTGTTCTTTCTAAATCATTTTTTAAAGAACATGCATGCTTGTAATCTGCTACTTCTTTTTTGTGTTCTTCAGTTGTTATGATATCTACTAATTTGTGTTCTGGTGCAAGTACACAATATGTTGCTCCAAATAATGTATCACACCTTGTTGTAAATACCGTAAATTCTTCATTACAGCCATCTACTTTAAAGATAATTTCAGCACCAATAGATTTTCCTATCCAATTAATTTGACCTAATTTAACCTTTTCCGCAAAGTTTGTATCATCTAATCCCTTAAGTAAGTCTTCTGCATAATCGCTCATACGTAACATCCATTGACTTTTTTCTTTTTGAACTACTTGAGTTCCACATCTTTCGCAAACCCCACCAGCTGCATCTTCATTTGATAAAACGGTTTTACAATTTGGACACCAATTAACTGGAACTGTTGCTTTGTATGCCATATCATGTTCATAAAATTTTAAAAATTGCCATTGGGTCCATTTGTAATATTCTGGATCTGTTGTTGAAAATTCTCGATTCCAATCAAATGAAAATCCTAGCGTTTTCATTTGATTTTTAAATGTTACAATATTTTTAGCAATTGCTTCTTTAGGATGTATATGATTTTTTATTGCATATTGTTCTGCAGGTGCTCCAAATGCATCAAATCCCATTGGAAATAAAACATTGTATCCTTGCATTCGCATCATTCTTGCCATTGCATCTTGAGCAGTATAACTTCTTACATGTCCTACGTGTAAACCTGATCCTGATGGATACGGAAATTCTACTAATATATAATATGGTTTTTTATCACTTCCAGTTTCGGCTTTAAAACTTTCGTGTTCATCCCAATATTTTTGCCATTTTTCTTCAATTTTTTTGTTTTCCATTTTTTACCCAACCTTTCTTTACTAAATGTCTTCCTAATAATTCATATAATGCATATATTAATGCAAATAACAAGACAAATCCTATTAACATTTTATATGGTAAATCCCATGGTATTAAATATATTATTACAAATACCGCGGATATTATAAATGAATTTATGAGTGAAGATAATATAAATACATAATTTAAATTCATCTTATTAATATCTAAATTAAATTTTGGTATTATTAACGAAAATCCTAGAAAATCTTCAATTGTTTTATTTTTTTCCTTTTCTTTACTTTTTTCTAATTTATTATTATCGTTTATTAAAGAAATATTATTGTTTACTTGTAACTTTTTTTTACCTACATTCAGTTTGGTAGTTACAGAAAATGCTAATAAGTCTTTTGGCGTTTTATTTTTTTCTATTTTCTTATAACCCTTTTTTAAAATTAAAAAATAATTTATAACAAATACGATTATAAAAATAGCTATTCCCCATATTAATGTTATTAAGTGATTATCCATATATCCTCCATAAAAAAAAGGTGAACCTAAAGGACGAGTTTCCCCGTGGTACCACCTTATTTACTTCTTATTAATTGATAAAGGAATTACCCTAATACATCCAAAAGCAAGTTCAATTAATTCTTTTATTAGTTTTCACCAACCACTAACTCTCTATTAAATATCCTTAATTTACTACTCTTTTTTCTTCTGCTTACAAGTTATTATATTAAATTTCCGCTAAATATTCAAGTAGTTTTATAAACATTCGCACAAATCTTTTATCTAATCCTTTTAATTTTCTTATTTTTATTCTCTTAGTTTTTATATCTAAATCACTAAAGAATATACTTGCTAATTCTTCTTTAATACTAGTTTTAATTTTTAAATCACTAATAATTGAATTAACATCTTCATTAATTATTCTTACTGCATTGATTTCAATATCTTTACCTTTACAATTTATTGTTAATTGTTTAGTTGTATCTACTTTTTTTACATCAACTATAAAATCATTTTCATCTTCATAGCAATTATATTCTAAATTGGCTTTGTCACCATTAATAAAAATTTCTACTTTGTCTGCTACTCTTGTATTTCTAAACCTAATTTTATAATCTCTAAAGTGGGGAATAATTTGTGTTTTCCCTTCAACTGGATGAATTATCAATGTGTAATTATTTTGTAAATAATTATAATCTATTGCTGTTACTATGTAAAATCCATCTTTGTATAATTTCGTTACACCATCATCTTCATATAACTTAAATATATTGCTTTCACCAGGAAAAACATGTATTTCCATACTTTCTGGTGGTGTAGTGTCATTGATATTTTCACTTAAATTTGCCAGTGGTATTATGCCTCCAGCTTTAACAAAGATTGGATATTCTTCTTCTTTATAAAATACTACATATCTTTTATTACCAACAAACTTTTTACCAGTTTTAAAATCATACCATATTCCTTTAGGTAAGAATATCCTTTCAACTGATCTATTCATTGTTGGTTCTTTTGTTTTAGTAATCGGTGCTATAAACATTTCTTTACCAAAATAATATTCATTGCGATATGTTGGTTCATCATATATTTCTGGATATGAATAATATATTGGTTGGATAATTGGCCTTCCTGTTTTAGAATATTCATATGCTGCTGTATATAAATATGGTATTAGTCTTTGCCTTAACCAACAATATTCCCTTGCTATATTAAATGTTTCAACATCCCATGCCCATGGCTCTCTTTTATAATATATTCCTCTTTTAGCACTAAATCTAAATATTGGACTAAATGTTGAAAATTGAACATACCTTACATATAATTCACTATCTTCAATTCCATCTTTGTATCCGCCAACATCATGACTCCACCAAGATATGCCTTTGTTTGCAGCTAAGGAATTGTAAAATGGCAAATATTTTAAGGTATTCCAACTGACAATTGTTTCACCAGAATATAATATTCCCGCATTGTGTGGTGCAACTAATGGACTTCTAGTTAATACTAAAGGTCGATAATTCTTTATTTTGGTAAAATCCTTATTATAATAATAACTTAAGGCTTGTAACGTGCTTAAATCTTTTTTATAATCAATCCAAAATACATCAATATTTTGTTCAAGTAAAGGATCTATTAAATGATGAACAAATAAAGCCATAAATGTTTTGTCTAAAACATTAAATGGAATAGTTATTCCATCTCCAACATTTAACTCTTGGGCAAAGTTTGCATATCTATCTTCTTCTTTTCTTATTCCTTCACTTGGGTCTATGTTTAATCCTACTTTTACTCCCCGTTCATGCATATATTTTATAAATTCATTAGGTTCCGGAAATAAATCTCTATTAAAAGAAAAACCTGTCTTATATAAATTATAATTGCTTGAATCTTTTATGTGCCAAAATTCACTTAATAATAATACTGAAAATGGTACTCTGTTTTTATTAAATATTTTTATTAAATTTTTTGCATCATTAAAATTGTATATTTTTTCCCTATTCCACCATACTCCTAAAGCATATCTTGGTATTAATTCCGGATAGCCTGTTAGCATAAAATAATCCTTTAAACATAACCCAAAATCTCTTTTATACATAAATAAGTATAAATCTACTTTGTTGGGATTAGGTTTTGTTAAAAAACCACTGCCATCAATTTCAAAATTGGCTGAGTCATCAAGTAAAACAAAACCATCAGTTGAATAAAGCCCTTTGTCAAGTTGAACACTACCTTTGTAGTTATCTAAACTTACTGCTCCACCTTTAAAATTCCTTGCTTCTGGTTGACCATAATACCATGTCTTATCAGTATTTAATAAGTTTACTTTTAAATATGAATCTGGTGCAAATTTAGGTCCTAAAAATGGTTTGTTTTTTAAATATTGTAAAGAAAAATAATTTGTTGTTATTACTATGTATTTTTCATCTTGTTCTACTTTAAAGGTCGGTGTTGCAAATTTTCTGTTTTTTACTAAAGTCGTTGGGGCATCAGAAAAATGGCCATCTAAACTATATTCCATGCGAACTAATCTTTCTGATAAAACAGTTATACGATAATGTTCGCCTTGAAATACAACTTGATCGCTTGCTACGGTTTTAGATAAATCTGGAGCAAAATGCATATCAAAACCAGCCAATTACATCACCCTTTTCTATATTAAAATATTATCATTTTTCACTGTATTTAGCAACTATTTCTTTTTTAAAATATAAGCTATCAAAATAATTTATTTGCATATGATCTTTTACTTCTTTTAAAGTTTCACTTGCATAACTTCTAGCTATTTCTGTTCCTTTTTCTAATACTTCATAAACATATTCTATATTATTTTCTAATTCATGCCTTTTTTCCCTAATTGGTCTTAAAAAATCTTGTAATATATTGTTTAAAAACTTTTTAATTACTACATCCCCTAAACCACCTTTTTGATAATGACTTTTTAATTCATCTAAGTTTTTATAATTTGGTAAATATTTAGCAAAATCACTATCTTTAGCAAATACATCTAAATAAGTAAAAACTATGTTTCCTTCAACTTGGCCCGGATCTTCTACTCTTATATGATTAGGATCTGTATACATACTCATTACTTTTTTCTTGATTGTTTCTTCATCATCTGATAAATAAATACAATTATTTAATGATTTGCTCATTTTAGCATGACCATCAGTTCCTGGTAGTCTTTTTTCATATTCGTTTTCAGGAATCATTGCTTCAGGCATAACTAATGTTTCTCCATATATGCTATTAAAACTATGAACTATTTCTCTGGTTTGTTCTATCATTGGTGCTTGATCTACACCAACTGGTACACATGTTGCTTTAAATGCTGTAATATCTGCCGCTTGGCTTATAGGATAATTTAAAAAACCCATTGGAATGCTTTTTTCAAAATTTCTTAATGCTAGTTCATTTTTTACTGTAGGATTTCTTTGTAAACGACTTAAAGTTACTAAATTCATATAATAATATGTTAGTTCTGTTAATTCACTTACTTCAGATTGAATAAATATAGTTGTTTTATTTGGATCTATTCCACATGATAAATAATCTAATGCTACTTCGATTACATTGTCTCTTACTTTACTAGGGTTATCAAAATTATCCGTTAGTGCTTGAGCATCTGCTATCATAATAAATACTTTATCAAAATTACCGCTATTTTGAAGTGCAACTCTATTTTTTAAAGATCCTACATAATGCCCTAAATGTAATTTTCCTGTAGGTCTATCTCCAGTTAATATTATTTTTTCCATTGTTAACCACCTATTAATAATTATATCACGGTAATTTAATAAAAACTATGGGAAATTTAAAAGAAGTGTTATAATAAAATTATAAAAAGGAGAAAAATTTATGAAATATGAAACTAATTCAAAATTAATTAAACCAGGACAAATATTTGTGGCTATAGTTGGTAATACTGTTGATGGTCATGACTATATTCATGAAGCTATAAAAAATGGAGCTGCTAAAATAATTGCTCAAAAGCCTATTAAGGTAGATATTCCATATGAAATTGTTCCTTCTACTGAAGAATATCTAAAAGAACATTTAAAAAATGAATATCAAGATAAAATAAACAAAATAAGAATTATTGGTATTACTGGTACAAATGGTAAAACTACTACGGCTTTTTTAACTTATCAATTGCTTAATTTGTTAAATGTTGATTGTGCTTACTTAGGTACCATCGGGCTTAAATATCATGATAAAAATGTGGAAATGAATAATACTACCCCTGATATTTTAACTTTTTATAAAATATTGTTGGAACTAGTCAATGAAAATTGTAATACTTTAGTTATGGAAGTAAGTTCTCATGCTCTTTCTTTTGAAAGAATCTATGGAATAAAATTAAAAGTTGCTGCTTTTACTAATTTAACTGAAGATCATTTGGATTATCATAAAACTATGGAAAATTATTTAATGGAAAAATTAAAAATTATTAATTACCTTGATGATAATAAAATACTCATTGTAAATGGAGATGATCCAGCAAGTGAAAAATTTATTGAAAAAAATAATAATAATGGTATAACTATTGGTTTTAATAAAAAATTTACTTATTATATTTCAGATGTTAAAATTTATCCTGATCATACTGATATAAATTTTACTTATGATAATAAAAATTATTTTGTTTCTACTGATTTAACAAGTAAGTTTAATGTTTATAATTATATGACTTCTCTTGCTATAGTTCATTCTTTAGGTGTTGATATTAATAGTATTATTAATAAAACTAATGAAATTAAGGCTCCAAAAGGTAGGTGTGAAGTTCATAAAGTTAATAATGCTTACGTTGTTATTGATTATGCTCATACTCCTGATGCGGTTGAAAAAGTGATTAGTGCTTATAATGAACTAAAAACTAAAAGAGTAATAACTATTGTTGGTTGTGGTGGTGATAGAGATCCTATTAAAAGACCTATTATGGGTGATATTGCAACTAAATTAAGTGATTATGTTATTTTAACTAGTGATAATCCAAGAACTGAGGATCCTAAAAAGATTATGGATGATATAGTAAAGGGTGTTACCACTACAAATTATGAAATAGAACTCGATAGACATAAAGCTATTATAAAGGGATTAGAATTATTAAATCCAGATGATATTTTACTAATTTTAGGAAAGGGCCATGAAGATTATCAAATTATTGGTAGAGAAAAAATACATTTTGATGATGCAGAAGAAGTAGAAAATTGGGTTAAAAATCACTAAAATAATACAAAAAACTATTGCAAAATAAATGCCTTGATGTTATAATTTTTACACACAAGGCAATGCAGGTGTAGTTTAATGGTAGAATAAGAGCCTTCCAAGCTCCTGACGTGAGTTCGATTCTCATCACCTGCTCCATTTGAATACAACTTACGGACTGTAAAAAGTTCGTAAGTTTTTATTTTATATAAATATTAAACTTTAATGTTCTCTTTCTAGGAAGGAGGATATTTTTTATGCTTGAATTTAAAACTATAGTAGAATTTAAACCTAACCAAAAAATAATAGAACTTATTAAAAACTACACTTGCAAAACTAAAAAAGGAAAAATTAAAGTTCTTCTACATACTAATT
>CALVIZ010000012.1 GCA_944331865.1 uncultured Bacilli bacterium
TCAGAAGAACATTTAAGTGATTTGGAATTAAGAAACATTTATAAAGGCCTTTCTAAAATAGAAGAAAGCTTTAAAATCACTAAATCAGAATTCGATGCTAGACCCATTAATGTAAGATTAGAAGATCATATAGATTCACACTTTCTTATTTGCTTTATAGCACTATTAATAGTAAGAATATTGGAATTAGAAACAAATAACAAATATTCACTCAAAAAAATATTGGAAAGAATAAAAGAACTTCAATGCACACATGACGCAGGAAATCTTTATAGAATAATTAATTATAAACCAGAAATACTATATCTTAACAGAAAATTTAATATAGATTTTGACAACAAAAATATCACTAGAGAAAAAATTAAAAAAATTTTAAAATATTGATTATTACACAACACACATGATACCGAGCCAGCCTAGGTACAACCTGGGCTGGCTCATTTTTGCTGAAAAACGTGAGATACTAAAAAAGTAAATGTTTTTCTTAAAATTTTACAATTTTTAATAAAAAAAATAAGCTTTTAAACTTATTTATAACGATTCATTTGTTGCATAACTTGTTTCACTTGTTTTTGACTAGGCTTTCTTCCCATACTACTCATCATTACTTCAATCATCTTTTCGTTTATTGGTGGGCTCTTATCCATTTGTTTTTTTATTATAAAACGTGCTCCAAAAAAGCCAATTACTATGCCAATTAATAATCCAATTACCAAATACAATATTAATTGTCCCAAAATTATCACCTCACATTAATTTTACTATAAAAAGAATTTTTTCTCAACTATAACCGAACTAATTCTTCTAACCAAAAATAGTCTTTGTTTTCAAAATCACAAGCAAATAATTCATTTAAAGGTAAAAATCTTCTTATGTTTTTATTAATAATATTTGTCTTCAATAAAATAAAAGAATTTTTTACAGCAATATTTGTTTCTTCCTTACGATATTTATTTACTATTTTATGATTATCTCCAATTTTCATATAAAAATCATTATCTTTATTTTTATCATATATTAATCTATTATATTTAAGTTTATCTATAGGCACTATTAATTGGTCGAGTAAATCTTTTCCATACCCAACACTAGCTTTATCAAGTAAATATATTCCCTCCAATGATTTAAATAAGTTATAAGGAGATTCTCGCATTAATAAAGACATTTCCCGATTAATTCTAAAAATATAAAAAGTTCGCATATTTATCACCCAATTAGATAATAACATAACGAACTTAAATAAATTGTTAGATTATGTCGATATTAACATCTTTTGTTAAATAATTTGCAATACTAGCTAAAATAGTGTTTTTATCAAATTTAAAATATTTTGTAATTTCATCTTTTTGACCACTCATCCCAAAACGATTTATACCAAATATATATTCTGGTTTACTAGCAAAACGATTCCATATTAAACTAGAAGCAGCTTCAATAACAAATGTTGGCACATCTTTTGGTAATAATTGTTCTTCATATTTAGGATTTTGTTTTAAAAACAATTCCATCGATGGCATCGATACAACTCTAGTATCTATTCCCATAGTAAATAGTTCTTTTGAAATATCCATAGC
Organism: uncultured Bacilli bacterium; assembly: GCA_944331865.1. Taxonomy (GTDB): domain Bacteria; phylum Bacillota_I; class Bacilli_A; order RF39; family UBA660; genus Onthocola_B. The sequence goes on from CALVIZ010000012.1 coordinate 1,575, forward strand.
CATTTCTACTTCACTACCAGTTGCTATAATGATACCATCTAAACGATATTTTTCTTTTCTTATCATATACGCACCATATTTAACAAATTTAGCATTAGTATTTTTATTTTTACTTCGTTTTTCTTTACTTACTACTAGTGCTGTAGGGCAATTGTTTTTTAAAATATATTCCCAAGAACCCATAATTTCATTTATGTCTGCAGGACGGAAAGTTATAAAGTTAGGAATAGTTCTTAACATCGATAATTGTTCAACTGGCTCATGAGTTGGCCCATCTTCACCTACATATATAGAATCATGAGTAAAAATATAGGTCACTGGCAAATTCATTAAAGCAGACATTCTAATCGCTGGTTTTTGATAATCACTAAAGGCTAAAAATGTTGAGCCAAATACTTTTAAATTCGATAATGCCATTCCATTTAAAATTGCTCCCATAGCATGTTCTCTAACTCCAAAATATATATTTTTACCAATTGGATTATCAGAACTTTGAATAGTTGATTTTTCTAAATTTGTTTTACAACTTGAAGATAAATCTGCAGAGCCACCTAGAAAAAATGGACTTTTAGGTGAAATAAAATTCATAATTTTTTGATTACTTTCTCTCAATTCTTCACTATATTCATCACTTATTTTAAACTTTGTATCATCAAAATCTATTACAAAAGCATTTCTTTCTAACAAATTAAATAAAGAATTTAAACCATAATTATTAGTTTCTTTAATATCACTATATTCTTCTTCCCAATCTTTAAATATTGGATTCATTCTTTTATTAATGTAATTTTGTAAATATTCCTTTGTTTCTTTATCAACTACAAAATTTTCATTAATATTTTTATATTTTTCTCTAATGCTTTGTAAATCATCTTTTGTTAAAGGCTTACCATGTACTTTATTAGTACCTTCTAAAGAAGAATCTTTACCAATAATAGTATGACATATTATAATTGAAGGTCGATCACTCTTTTTAGCTTGTTTAATAGCTTTAGAAACTTCTTTATAATCATTTGCATTTTTAACAACTAAAATATTAAAGTCTAATGCTTCAAAACGAATTTCAATATCTTCTGTAAAAGTTAAATCTGTATCGCTATCTAAACTAACATGATTACAATCATATAATAATATCAATTTATTTAAATTTTGAGTACTAGCAAAAGATAATGCCTCATAACTAATGCCTTCCATTAAATCCCCATCACCACAATAACAATAGGTATAATAATCTATTAATTTTGTGTTTTTCTTTTCAATATTAGCAATCGTATTTAAATATCTTTCTGCAAGAGCCATTCCTACTGCCATACCAATTCCTTGACCTAAAGGCCCTGTTGATACATCTACTCCTGGGGTAACTTTATATTCTGGATGCCCTGGAGTTAAAGAATTTAATTTTCTAAATTGTTTTATTTCTTCAATATCTATATCAAAACCTGCATGATATAAAGTCGAATAAAGTAATGCAGAACCATGACCAGCAGACATTACAAACCTATCTCTATTAACCCATGTTGGTTTATTAGGTATTACATTTAAATGATCCTTATATAAAGCATATAAAATTTCTGCTCCACCTAAAACTATTCCTGGATGACCACTACCAGCCTTATTTATCATATCTAATGCTAACAATTTAATACTATTAATTGTTAAATTATCTAATTTACTCATGTATTCACTTCCTTATTATCTAAATAATATCATAAATAAAAAAAATAAACAACTTTAAGCTGCTTATCTTTGAACAAAAAATATATTTAATAAAAATATAAATAAGGCTCCCATTTTAATAGGCATTTTAAACTTTAAGCATTCATATGTAGCTACAATTTTATCAACAACAGTTACTGTCCAACTACCAATATTTGAAGGCATAACTTTAGTTACGGGAAACATATGTGATGCAATTATATTTTGTTGTTTTGCATCTAATAAGAAATTATTTTCGGCATTTTCTAATGCTTTAAGTGGATGATTTACAAAAATATTTTCTTTTACTTCATCCGATTTAAAAAAATCATGAAGTAATGCTGCTCTAGTAATTTCTTGATAGTTTTTAATTTTTAATTTTTTACAAGTTTGATATGTACATTTAGCAACATTTAATGAATGATCTAATCTTGAAATACCATGATGAATTTCATATTTTAAAGCTATAAATTCTTGATTTTTTAATATATCATTTACAATAGTATTAAATTCTATTTCTTTTCTTAATGTCATTTTTACCCTCACATTTATTAATTATAGCATTATTAGGTAATTTTTAGAACTATTTTTGCCTATATTTTTTAATATTGTCAAATTTTATACCATTTTTTGATAAAATTTGTAATATTTTTTCTTGATTTTTAGTAATTTGTACCATTTGTTCATGTAACACTTCTAATATCAATTCACTTTTTAAATCTATACGATAATCATTTTTACTTCTTAAACTATCTTTTTTAGCTTCTCTATTTTGACTCATCATTATTATTGGAGCTTGTAAAGCTGCAATACAAGATAAAACTAAATTAAGCAAAATAAATGGATAAGCATCAATTCCATCTAAATATTCGTTTAAAAACATCCAAAAAAATAAAAAAAGAACAAAACTAATAATAAAAAGCCAGGAACCAGCAGTTTTTGTTACAGCATCTGCAAGTTTATCTCCAAAGTTTCTTTTTTCATCTTCCAATTTATCTGTATCTATAGCCAGTGGCTCATCAAAAAGCATTTCTATTAATTCTGTTTCATCATCTGTTTTTAAATCTTCATTTAATAACTGTTTTACAATATTCTTTTTTCGATTTTTATCATCAGTCAATTTATTTCCTCCAGGTTCAAATTAAAACGATAATGGCCGATAATTTCTTTTCTAGTTAAACCATCTTCTTCGTAATTATGATACCCATCATGATGAATTATATAACTAATTCCTTCCTTATTTCTTTTATCACTTACAATTCCTATATGATCCTTATAAACAACTATGTCTCCCCCTTGCCAATTTTCATAATCGGTAGCATCTGTAGTTAAAGTTTGTGTATACTTATCTAAAAATACCTTTATATTTTTAACTCTTCTAAAATCAATATTAGAATCAATTATATCAATTTCATAATCTTCTTTATTCAAAGAAATATCTTTATCTATTAATTCTTTAAAGTCATAACCGGCTTCTTTTAAAGAAAACCATATCAAATCAGTACAAACATAATATCCATCATCAGGATATCCTCCCGCATAATAAGCACTTTTATATTTAGGTTTCATTGCCACAAATTTTTTAGCTCCATTTAATATATCAGTATAATCATCTATACCATCATTATCATAATCAATCATACTTTCACTAAATTCTACATTGAAATCTTTATCACTAAAAAACTTGCTTGGTAAATAACCAAATTCATTTAAAGCAATAAAGACTAAAACTAATATTAAAAATAGTACTATTAAATGACCAAACTTTAAAAATAATTTCATTTTGTTTCCTTATATTTTAATAAAAATTTTGAAGCTATACTATTTTTATCCCGATCTTTTACATAAAAATATCCTATAATTGAGTATACTAATGCTCCAATAAAGTTTACTCCTAAATCTTCCATGGTATCAATTAAGCCAATATCTAAATATCCATCAATAACATAAAATTTCTCATTACTTGTAGTAATATTAGTATTTTCTATATCTTTAACATATATTGCTACATTTTCATTTTTTTCATTAAAAGAAACTGACGATATTTCATCTACTATTGTATCTTTTTGCATATCGGTATGTAAATAAACATCACTGCCATATTCAAAAAATTCCCATAAAACACCAATAGTCATAGAAAAACAAAAGCCTACAAAAGCAACAAAGAAAGGTGATAAGTTCAAATGAAACTTTTCAGTCCTATTTAAAATATCAATTAATGAAAAACCAATCGCTGCACATAAGAAACCATTTATGGTATGTAATATAGTATCCCAATGTTTAAATATATTGAAAAAATTTTGCATCTCTCCTAAAATTTCAGCAGCAAAAATAAATAAAAATATTACTATTTCTAAAGTCTCTGGCATTTCTATATTAAATTTGTTTTCAATAAATCCCGGTACTAATAATAATATAAGGGTTAAAATACAAAAAAATGCATGCTCATAGTTTCCACGAATTAATTGCAATACTAATGTTACTAATATTAAAAATCTTAAAACAACATATACAACAAATGCTTTTTTATGTTTTTTTATTTCTTTTGTAATTTCTTTAAAAAATTGTCTTTTTTTTCTTTTTGGCATACTGTCACCACCCTATTACAATTATATCAAAGAATTAATTTTTTAACAAATTTTGTTTTTTTAATTTAATAAAAAAAAGCCAAGTAACTTGACTCTATTATTTAAAACTGGTCGAGAAGACAGGATTTGAACCTGCAACCCCTTGGTCCCAAACCAAGTGCACTACCAAATTGTGCTACTTCTCGATTCTAAAAATGGTACGCCCAAAGGGATTCGAACCCCCAACCTCTAGATCCGTAGTCTAGCGCTCTATCCAGTTGAGCTATGGGCGCAGAATTCCCCAATGCATTATCATTATATTACACAATTTAGAAAATTGCAACCATTTTTAGTAATTTTAAGGATATATTATACCCCTAGAATAATGTGTTTCTTTTTTAAAATATATTTTCTTAACCAATCAACTGGAAAAACAGTTAATGCTAAAACAAAAGATAAAATTAACTCATTTAACTCTAAGCCAAAGGTTCGAAAAATATCTCCTCCATTATAAATAATATAAATTTGGGCTAAAAATATGAAAGCGAATATTCCTACAAAAACTTTATTTTTCTTTAAATTCGCAAATACATTTATTCTTGAAGTTCTTGCATTAAAGGCATTAAATATTCCCATAAATATAAACATAGCAAAATACGCGGTCATTAAATATGCATCATTTTTTCCCACTCTAACAAAATTTCTAAATAAAGGTAATTTTAAAAATAATATACAAACAATTGCACAATATAATCCTGTCCAAATAATTTCACTATACATATATTTATTAATAATTGGAGTATTTTTCTTTTTTGGTGGCTCCATCATATATTCTTCTAAAGGTGGTTCATAAGAAAATGCTATTCCTGAAAATGTATCCATAATCATATTTAACCATAACATTTGAACAATAGTTATTGGTGTTGCAATTCCTATTAAAGCACCAACTATTGATAAAATTAAAGCACATGTATTTACTGTTAATTGATATATTATAAATTTACGAATGCTTTTAAATATAGTTCTACCATATAATATAGCTTTACTAATAGATAATATATTATCATCAAGTATAACTATATCAGCAGCTTCTTTAGCAACATCTGTGCCACTTCCCATGGCAAAACCTACATTGGCTTTTTTTAAAGCTGGAGCATCATTTACACCATCTCCCGTCATTCCTACAACTAATGACATATCTTCAATAATATTTACTAATCTACTTTTATCTTGTGGTAAAGCTCTAGCAATAACTCTAATATCTTTTAATTTGGCTTTTACTTCTACATCACTCATTTTAGCAAGATCACTACTAGTTAAAACAATTTGTTTATCATCAGTGATTAAACCAACCTCTTTAGCAATAGATGTCGCAGTATCTATGCCATCCCCCGTTATCATTATAGGTTGTATTCCAGCATTTTTAATTATTCTAATTCCCTCATAAGCTTCTTTTCTTAATTCATCTTTTATATTAACAAAACCTAAAAATGTTAAATTATTAATGTCTTTTCCATAAGCAAACACTAATACTCTTCCAGATTTTTTAGTATATTCATCTATTTTTCTTTTAATTATAGAAGTAGTAAATAATTTACTTTCTTTATTATTACTATTTAAAATATTTTTACATTTAGGTAGTATTACTTCCATTGCACCTTTAATTAAAATTGTACCATCATTAAGAGTAATACTACTATATTTTTTTGAACTATCAAAAACTTCTTTTTTAATAATATTTACATTTATATTACTATCTATATCTATATATTCTAGTATTGCTCTATCAGTTGAATTACTACCAATTATTTTATTATCACTTATCATACTTGCATTATTATAAAATAATGATTTATATACTATTTCATAAATTGGATACTTTTTTAAATTTTTAAAATCTTTAATAATTTTAAAATCCCCACTAACAAATTCCGTTACTTTAAGTGTTCCTGTTGTAAGAGTTCCCGTTTTATCAGTAAGTAAAACATTTAAACTTCCAGCTGTTTCAATTCCAACCAATTTTCGAACCAAAACACTATCCTTTAACATTTTTTTCATATTGCTAGATAATACTAAAGTTATCATCATAGGCAATCCTTCTGGAACTGCAACCACAATGATTGTTACAGAAAGAGTCAAAGCATATAACAAATGATTAAAAACTACTGGAAAATCTGTAATAGTTGCAAGTATTAAATCAGAATCAAAATTATTAGCTATAACTATGTTAGCAAATAAATAAGATAAACTTGCAAGTATTGCTCCAATATAACCTATTTTACTGATAGTTTTAGCTAGTCCACGCAATTTTAATCTTAAAGGACTTTCTGGTATTTCTTCTTGTAACTCTTGTGATATTTTACCAATTATAGTATTATCTCCAACTAATAAAACTTCCATTTTAGCTTCACCGCTATATACAACAGAACCTCGATATATTTCATTATTAATTACTTTTTTAGCTTCTTTTGACTCACCATTTAAAGCTGATTCATCAACTCTTAAATTACCACTTATTAGTTTTCCATCTGCTGGTACTTTATCACCACTATTTAAAATTACTACATCCCCAACTACTATTTCTCCAATAGGTATTTCAACAATTTTTCTATTTCTTATTACTTTTGCCTTGCCTTTAATCGCTTCTTCTTGCAAACGATTAAAAGCCTTCTCCGATCCATATTCAGATATTGTAGATATAAAAGTTGCTAAAATAATTGCAATAAATATTCCAATTGTTTCATACCAATCAAAATGTCTAAATAAAACTATTACTTTAATTGCTAAGGCTATTAGTAATATCTTTATAATTGGATCTGCAAAAGATTCAATTAACATGTGCCAAAAAGTATTCTTTTTTATTTGGGTTATTTCATTTGTTCCATATTTTTTTCTGCTTTCTATTACCTCATTATCACTAAGTCCCATATGCTTGTCCTCCTAAAACAAGTATATGAGTTTTATATTTAAAAAATGTAAAAATAACTTTAATAAAATATTTTTATAAAAATAATACTTAATAACATCTATTTATTTACATTCAACCATTTCTAATTTTTTCTTAAATTATTTAACATAAAAATATAAAAATGACTATAATACAAATAAAATATATTAATTTTTCATATTTTCATTATATATTAAAAAAAATGTAGATTACTCTACACTTATTAAATCTAAATTTCAAACATTATCTTATTAATTTAATAATATCAGTTTTTAAATATTTATTTAATGGAATATTAATAATTATATAAAAGTAAAATACTAAAACTAAAATAAATAATAATATATAAAAAACATTAATAAATAAATTAAAATCATATGCTATTAATAAAACTAAACAAACAATTAAATAAAGAATAACTGATATAATTAAAGATATAATAAAGTCTTTAATATATCTTAAAGTCATAAATAAACTTATATCATCTTTACTATAATGAAATAATTGTAAATAACCTATTTCTTTTCTTTGATAAAATAGTTCCATACTAATTTGATTAATTAAGAAAATTAATGTTAATATTAAAACTACTACTACGATTAATAAACTAGTCTGCGTAATACTATTAACATTTGTACTTATACTACTAATTTCACTTTCATATTGTGAAAAAGCAGAACTATTATATACCATACCCTCACTTACCAATTCATTATTATATAAATCTAGTATATACTCTGGCTTTATATTAATCATTATCTTATCATCTTTATCAATATAACCAAAAGTTTCAAGTTCGCTACTATACATAAATATCGCTGGCATCATTCCATCAAAATTATTATATATTTCACTATAACTATAATTAACATTATAAATAAGTGGAAAATTATCAGCATTATTACTAATTATTCCAACTATTTTATATTCTTTATCATTAATATTTATTGTTGTATTAAGCATTTCTTTTACATTTTTTCCCACTTTATTAGCATAAACATAATTTATTAATACTTCATTATTATTTTTAGGAAATTCTCCTAATTCTATATATTTTTTTAAATTACTATTTTCATATTCATATAATGGGTATACATTTAAGTTATCATCTTTATAAACATAATTAACATAGTAATCACTAATATATTTTGAAAAATCATCTAAATAACGTTTTTCTATATCAATTATATTATATGGTACTTCTTTTAATTTTACTTTAATATATTCATTTTTAAACTTTAAATTAAAAGAAATTGCTAATAATGATGCCAATAGGAAAACAACTGCAAATATATTAAATATTATATTTTGTTTTTTTACTAATTTTAATCCTTTAAATATATCTTTTTTACCAATTGATTTTTTAATTTTTAATTGACCTTTTTTTACTTCCTTATTTTTTATTATTGTTATTTTACCATAATTAATATCAACAATAACATTTGCTATATCATCATATAAATCTTCATGAGTAGAAATAATTACTATTTTATTACTTATATCTATTTTCTCTAAATATTTAACAAAATTTTTAGAATTATCTTTATCTAAATTAGCACTTGGTTCATCTAAAAGTAATATATTATTATCATTAAGTAATGCTCTTATTAAAGAAACTCTTTCTCTTTCCCCACCACTTATTTCATATGGATACTTATTAATAATATCTAGTATATTAAATTGCTTACATAATTCTATAATTTTATCCTTATTATTTTCAATTAATAATAAATTATCTAATACTGTAATATTTCGATATAATAGACAATTTTGTCTCATATATCCAATACTATTATGATAATTCATTAAATCATCTTTTTTCATTTTTTTTAAGTCTTGATCATTTATATAAATATTTCCACTATATTCAAAATCTAAACCACTAATTAAATTTAATAAAGTTGTTTTACCAGAGCCACTTTTTCCTTTTAAAATATAAATATTTCCTGGATTAAAATCTAAATTTATTTTATCTAACACTTTAAAATCAAATGATTTTTCTAAATTTACAAGTCTTATCATAATAAATCATCTTCCTTTTTAACCATATCAATCCAAGAATATTTTTTTAAATTAATATACTCAAATATTGAATAAAATATTGCAAATATTAAAACTACCATAACTATTATTCCTAAATATTTATAATCTACCATAAAAAGATCAAAGACACATACATTATAATATATTAATAATTTATTTAATATAACTGATAAAATAATTGATAAAATAAATGCAAATATACATAAGATAAAACTCCAAATCAATGTTATTAAAGTATTATTTATAAAAATATTTCTCCAACTATAACCTAAATATTTGTAAGTAGCTAATATATAACTATTATATTTACTTGTTATATATTTGGTTTGAAAATAAAACATTAATGCTACCAAAAATGCAAATATAACTAAAGGATAACCATAATATCTAGCTGTCTCAACTACTCTAACAAATTTTACAAATCCATAATTCATATTAATCGTATTTATATTAGGATTATTTGTTTTATAAAAACTATATAAATCATTAACATTATTAAAATATGCTATTTGATATGCACTTCCTTCAAGTTCATTATAACCCAAAACTCCATCATAACGATATTTTTCAGTATATTTACTATTTAAATATTCTTTCTTATTATATTCAGTTGCTTCAAATAAAGATCTAAAATATACATCATCATTTAAATCTTTAAATATTCCAACTATTCTAAATGTTTCTTTTTTATCTTGCAATTTAATTACATAATCTTGACCTATTAATGTTTTTATATCATCTGTTAATGTTTGAGCAAGTTCAACTCCTAATATAATATCAAGTTCATCTTCATAATATGTTCCATATAACATATAATCATCAGCATTAGGTAGTAAAGATTTATCAAATGGTAATGTTTGAGCTAGAATATTATAATCCACTTGTTCAATCACTCCATCACTAATTATTTGACCTGTTACTACATTACTACTATAAGGAAACATATTATATATCCCATTATATTTTTCTATTATACTTTCACAATAATCATTAGTATTAATATCGCATCTATATTTTACAAAATTAATATTATACTTATTTAATAATCCTTGTTCTATTTTTTTATCATAATCAAAACATGCATAAATTATTAATAAAATTAAACTAAAAGCAATTATTAAATAAATACTTGATTTCTTTTCTCTTTTTTTATAAGTTAAACTTTTTAACATATACTTAAATAAACTACTTTTTTGTTCTTTTTTATTTTCTCTATTTATAATAGTCTTATTTTTTATAGTCTTGCTTTTTAAATTATTAAAATCTATTACTTCATCTGCAACTGATAAAAAATCACTATCATGAGTAGCACATATTATTAAACAATGTTCTTTTAATTTATTTAATAAATCAATTATTTTCTTACTATTATTATAATCTAAATTAGCTGTTGGTTCATCTAACAAAATTATTTTTTTATTTTGTAATAACGCCATTATAATAGCAATTCTCTGCCGTTCTCCACCCGACAATTCATTAGGATAACTTTTTATTTTTTCACTAACTTCAAAATCTTTTAAATATTTATTTATTTTATCTATATTATTACTACATAATTTTAAATTATCTAATACTGTTAGATAATTAATAAAATATGTATTTTGAGTAATATAGGCTATTAAATTATTATTGCTATTAACTGCTTTTTTATATTTAGTATTATTTATATTAATTGTTCCTTTATCATAACTTATTGCTCCTGATATTAAATTTAATAAAGTAGTTTTACCAGAGCCACTTCTTCCAAACAATACATATAATCCATTTTCTAAAAAATCATAAGAAAAATCTTTTATTACATAATCAGCATCATATTTTTTACTAACTTTATCCAAACTTACTATTACTTTATTCATGTTTTATTTCTAATTTCTAACCTTTCATATAAATTTTATTAATCATCAAATGTTTCAATTATATCAAATAATCGATTGTATACATCTTTATTTAAATCAAATTCATCTCTTATATTCACTTCTTGATTTTCTACAATATACTCTTCTATTTTTTGGAAGTTATTATATATTTCTTTTTGTTCATTAGTTGCTTTTTTATTTTCTATTAATTCACTTAAATATGTTCCATCATTATATAATAAATCTATTCTAATTGCTCCAATACCACGTCTTAAATGCATTACACCTATATTATATTTATATCCATCTTTTTCTTCATCACTTTGTATACTACATCCTTTTATACTAAATTTTGATATTGTTTTATCAAAATTACTATTATAAGTTTTATTAAATAAATCTACTATTAAATTTTTATCAAAATTATATAATGTTAATTCATCTAAATCTTTAATAGTAATTTCTTTTCTAAATTGTTTTTGATCAAAATAATCATTTATTAAAAGCACTTCTTCTTCTTCCGTAACCCCATTCGTACTTTTATCAGATATTGCTAATGATGGATATTGATTATTATTTCCAATATTTTCATAACCTTCAATATCTTTAAATTTTGCATATTTTAAATTACAACCAGTGAAAAAATTTTTGGTATTTTCTCCATCATCAAGTGAATTAATTAAAAATTGATAGTACCAAGCATTATCACCTTCAACAACTACTATTTTTTCAGCATATTTTTTATAAGCTTCAGGATCTAGTACTCCTTCGTTATCATCAATTACCTCATTATTATTTTGATTATTATCCTCATTATTATTTTGACTATTATCTTTTTGCTTATTTACAAACCAAATTGTTAACCCTCCAGCAATAATAAGGATTACAAAACCCATTATAATATAATTTCTTTTCATAAACACCACCCTTATAACTAAACTGTAACATCAAAATCTATTAAAGTAAAGCAAATATAATTACAGTTTACATATTAATGTAAACTATTCATAAGGATCATCAAATTTTTCAATTATATCAAATAATCGATTGTATACATCTTTATTTAAATCAAATTCATCTCTTATATTCACTTCTTGATTTTCTACAATATATTCTTCTATTTTTTTAAAGTTCTTATATATTTCTTTTTGTTCATTAGATGCTTTCTTATTTTCTATTAATTCACTTAAATATGTTCCATCATTATATAATAAATCTATTCTAATAGCTCCAATACCTCTTCTTAAATGCATTACACCTATATTATATTTATATCCATCTTTTTCTCCATCACTTTGTATACTACATCCTGCCAAATTAAATTTAGTTATAGTTTTATCAAAATTGCTATTATAAGTTTTATTAAATAAATCTACTATTAAATTTTTATCAAAATTGTATAATGTTAATTCATCTAAATCGTTAGTAGTAATTTCTTTTTTAAATTGTTTTTGATCAAAGAAATCATCTATCAAAACTACTTCTGAAGCCTCGGTTACATTATTTACACTTTTTTGCGATGCAACTAAATTTGGATGTACAATTATTTTTTCTACAACTTTTCCATTTTCTGTAACAGGAACATAATAATCATCTAATTTTGAATATTTTAAACTACATCCATTAAAAAAATTATTTGTTGTTTCACCATTATCAAATGTTGTAATTAAAAATTGATAATACCAAGCATCATCTCCTTCAACAATTGCTATTTTTTCAGCATAATTTTCTATAGCATCTTTATTTTCTTCATAAAAATTATTACTTTTTTTATTTTCCATATTTTTTAAATATAATCCACTTACAAAAATAAATATAATAGATATAAAAAATATTAATATATATTTTCTTTTCATTTATCCTCCAAAATTAATCTAAAGAGCAAATAAATGCTCTTTAGATTTTTAAAAATAGCAATTAATCTACTGCGTATTGATAAGTATATATTGGTCCATTCGTACTACCACTATCTCCAGCAATTGGAGCTATATAAAGTGTATGATATAATTCTACTGTATTATCATATCCACTATCAATAGCAGTAGCTTGATTAGTTACAACTTGAATATTAGCTCCAGAAAGATTTCTTCCTACAAAACTAAAAGTATAAGTTTTTACTAAATCATCTGCATTAGGATATACATCATCTTCATAAAGTTTAATAGTAGCTTTACGACTACTATCAGACACACAAACACCTTCACGTAAAAAGCCAAAAGTTTCAATATAAAAATACGTTCTATCCCCACGTATATAATCGTAAACACTAGAAGATATATTTGTAATGCTTGTAGTTGTAGTCCTTCCAGAAAAAGCTTCAGGTCCTGTTTTTATAGATGAATATGTTCTTGCAAAAACTCCTTGCATTAAAGAAAAACAAGCACCAAATATTAATAAACTTACTGCGATTTTTTTCTTCATAAAACAAACTCCTTTCATAATATTTAACATCTATGTAGTAATTGATGCCCCAATTACCAATGACAGTTAGCTACTCTGTCATATGTTACAAATAAATATATCTACATATTAATAGATACCATCAACTAAAAGTTTAAAATAATTTAATCTATCTTACTATTATTCTTTATCATATGTCTAAAAAATTCATAATTATTTATCGAAAATACAATTTTCTTTTAATTCCATTTACAACATATCAAATAAATATAATTATTACAATAGAAAATATGTAGAGAAACAACTCCACAATTGTGGAGTTGTTAAAATATTTAAACTATTGTTTGTAATTTTATGACACCTTATCAATTCTGTGTTATCATACATATAGACTTGATTATCTATTATTCTTATACCTAAATAAGATTCAATAAATCGATTCGGAACTGAATATCTATTACCTCTGTAGACAATCATTGAATCTTGCGAGACTTTTCTGTATTCAACTGTTTGTTTATATTTTTCAAGTATATTCTTATTTGGAAGTGGTATTAGATATTTTTTTTCTTCTTCAAAAACATCATTAACAATCTTATTATAAGCTTGGGATTTTTCTTTTCCACATTCTTCATTAAATTTATTTACAAATTCAACCAAATCATTCAATGTTTCAAATTCATTATTATAAGATAATAATCTATCACATAGCTTGGCTAAGTTTTCTATCGTACCTTTTGATTTAGGTCTTCTCGCTTGATATAAAATTGGTTGAAATCCTATATCATTTCCTAGCTGTTTTATTTCATTATGAATCTTTTTGTGTTTATCTTCTTATACCATTACAGTAGACATATTATATATTACTCTAGGCGTTCCATTAAAATACTCAAGAGATTCAATAATACAAGTTTTTACTTCATCTCTTTTTTTATCAATTGTTAGTCTTGCATAAAATTTTTTACTATAATGTAATCTTATTAAAAATATATTTATAATGAATAGTTCTCCAGTTTTACTAGTTAATTTAAAATCTTCTTTCCAATCAACCTGTGCAGATTTACCAATTACTGGTTCAACTCTTATAGATGCTGGTTGTTTTCTTTTATCCTTATTTTCTCTTACAAAGTTTTTTATTGTTTCATAAGAACCATTATATCCTTTTTCAGTTTTTAAAAAATAATATATAGAATATGCACGTATTCCAGGAATTATTTCTAGTTTATTAATTATTAATTCCTTGTAATCATCAATAATATGTTTTCTTGCTTCTTTAATTATTTCAATTGTTCATTCATTCTTAATTCTACCTTCCTCATTTCAGTCACCTCAAGTGACATATTATACATTATATTTGAGACATTTTCCAATGCCAATACTTAAGACATTATCACATTCTAAACATAATATCCTATTGGATATAAATTTAATAAATTGACAATATTAAAGTTTGTTAGTAAAATTAAAAACACTCCACATAATTATTACCAATGTAAATGTGATTGTGGAAATATTGTTTATGTTAGATCACAAAATATAAATAAACAAAAAAGCTGTGGTTGTGAACGAATCAAACTATATTAATTACTTAAAGCAATTGCAAATTTATGGAATCAGCTTTAAATGGTGAGTCAAAAGAAGCTAAAAAAGTAATTAATAATGATCCTCTATCACCTATAAGCCCCATATGCTTGTCATTCCAAAATAATAATTATAAATTAAAATTTAAAAAAATGTAGATTAATCTACACTTTTAATTAATTCAGATAATTTATCTTGATCATAAGATATTTTATATTCTTTATCTTTATAAGTAATTACATTGCTTACTAAAGAAATAATAGTTTTATTATCTTTATCTAAAAATTCTAATGAATCAAAAGATACTCCATCATCAGTATACACTTCATAATTACTTTTTTTACTAATTTTAGAATTTATAATTATTTCAACAACATCATTTACTACTTCTTCCTTAGTAATATATATTATTTTATCACTACTTTCTTCATCTTCAACATTACTAACAATAGGTACTACTTTAACAATATTTGTATCTTTAACATCTTCTTTAATATTATCAAAAACTATTTTTAAATCTTTAGCTTCTATACTTTTACTTACAATATATAAAATTATAAAACTAATAAATAATAATATTATTATAATAATAAATCTTTTTTGCCTTTTATCCATAATAACACCTATAAAATATTATTTAATGTTTTTTCTAATATTTTCTTAACATCTCTTTCATTAAATGGTTTAAGTAAAATATCTATAATAGGATATTTATATGCTTTTTCAATAGATTCCTTATCATCTACTCCTGTAATTATAGAAGTTGGATATTTTTTAAATAAATCATTACTTTTAAAATAATCTAATACTTCAAAGCCATTAACATTTGGCATATTTAAATCAAGAAGCATTGCTTTAATTTTACCATTCTTTTCATTATCATTAAGGATATCTAATGCTTCTTTACCATCATTTGCTACAATTACTTCAAAATCATCTTTAAATATTTTCAAAATAAAGTTACGTATTAAATTAGAATCATCAACTACTAATATTGCTTTATCATGAGTAATTGGTTTCTTATAATCATCTTCAGATACTGTACCAACACCCATATATTTTTTTACTAGATTAACTACTCTATTAGCTTCAGTCATTAATTCATCATAATGTTCTGTTACATAATACATATCATTAGCTTTACTTTTAAGTTCATGTTCATAAGCTACTTCTGCTAATTTTTCAAAGCCAAAATATCTAGCATCGCTTTTTAAAGAATGCACTAGTATTGCATAATTAGCCATATCACCAACTTCTTTATAATTTTTTATTTTTTGAAGTTTTTCTGGAACTTCACTTAAAAAAGTTGATAATGTTTCATCATATGTTTCCATATCTCCAAATAATTCTAAAGCCTTTTTAACATTTGTTCCATTTTCAATTAATAAATTTACATCTTTCATAAATCCTCCTTAATCATTATTTAAATATTTATTAATTATTCTATTTAATTCATCTTTATTTATTGGCTTAGCTAAATAATCATCAAACCCTTCACTTAAATATTTTTCTTTCATACCTGTAAGAGCATTCGCCGTTAAGGCAATAGTTGTAATATTAAAGCCTGGAATTTCTTTTAACTTTTTCAAAGTTTCAACTCCACTCATCTTAGGCATCATATCATCTAATAATATCATATCATATTTTTCATTATTTTGAATTTTTTCTATCGCTACAAAACCACTATCGACACTTTCAGTGTCAATTCCATAAGACTCAAGCAATTTTTCTGCTACTTTTAAATTTATTTTATTATCATCAACTAATAAAACTCTTTTATTATTTATTATGGTTTTTTCTTCACTATTAATTTCTTCATCTAATTTTATAGTTGGATTTTTAACTATTCGTTGATCAATACTAACTGTAAATTTAGAGCCTTTACCAAAAACACTTTGAACGACTATTTTACCATTCATTAGTTCTACTAATTTTTTAGTAATTGCAAGACCTAAACCAGTTCCTTCAATAGTAATATTATCTTCCAAATCTATTCTTTCAAATTTGTTAAACAATTTATCAATATTTTCTTTTTTAATTCCAATACCAGTATCTTCAACCGATATTATAAGACGACATACATCATTTTTAATAATTCCACTAATTTTAAATTCAATCCATCCTTCTTTTGTATATTTAATTGCATTAGTTAAAATATTTACACATATTTGTTTTATTCTTGTAGAATCTCCATATAAAACATCAGGTATTGATGGATCAAACTTAGTTTTAAATTCAATTGGTTTATCACCAAGTCTACCTCTTGATAAAGATACTAATTCATCACATAATTTTTTTAAACTATATTCTGTATTAACAATTTCCAATTTGTTAGCTTCAATTTTAGAAATATCTAATATTCCATTTACTATTTCAAGTAAATTATCAGAAGCCATAACTATATCTCTAACTTCATCTTTAGCAGAATCAGGTACAGACTCATCTTCTAAAAGTAAATTACTAAAACCAACAATAGCATTTAAAGGAGTTCTTATTTCATGCGACATATTTGACAAAAAATCTGTTTTTGCTTCATTTGCTTTTTCAGCTGTATCCCTAGCAATATTAAGTTGTTCAATAATTTTTAAATCCGGATTTTCAATAGTCATTGACATAATAACAGCAACAAAAGATAAACAAAAGTTTATTAACAATATTGAAGGAAATAATATCTGAATATAGCCAGCACAAAACATTAGTATTACCAAAAACAATAAAGGAATAGCTCTTCTTGAAGTTAACTTTTTTATATTTATTAATAATAAAATCATTATTATAACTATTATACCCATACTTGCCATAGAGCCAATACTTTGAGCTAATCCATAAGAATTAATTACTACACCATCATCACCAACATTTAAATGTAAAGAAGTAACCAATATAGCTAATGAAACTATGATTTCTACACTATTAATAATAATTTTTTCAATTTTACTAAAAGTATAATTAATACCTTTTATTAAAATTATTGTATATTTAAAATAATTTACAACAAGTAAAAACATTGATATTAAAAATAATTTTTTCAAAAATAGTTTTAACCATAAAATTGAATTCATAAATGGAAAGGCACTTAATATTTCAAAAACTAAACATAAAATAGTTAATATTAAAATTTTAGTAAATATTTTAATTTCAATAGTTTTCAATTTTTTTTTGCGGAAATAAACAATTGCTATAATTGTTATAAAAGCTAAGCTAGCAAAACTAAAATAAATTATTTTATTCAAAATAGTCCACCTCTTTTACCTCTTTATTTTATTCTTATTTTCTTTAAAGTTAATCCTTTGTTTTGATCATACATTTGTTGTTCTTCTTTTTCTAAAGCTCTAAAATCTGTTTTTCCAAATGCTGTTAAAGGTAATCTTTCTTTTGTAAATAGATAACTACTAGGAGTATAATAAAAATACATTTCTTTAGTTCTATCTTCAACTATTTTTACTATTTTATTAATAATTTCATTTACATTTTGGTGCCAACATTCTTCTTTTAATACAATATGGCAAGATGCGCCAGCAACTCTAGTAGGATGTGGGCATTTTACAACACAACATTCTTGTACTTCAGGAATTTGTTTAATAATGTCTTCAATAACATTCGCAAAAATCTTACCATCTTGAGTTCTAATAATTCTTTGTTCTCTAGTCCAATGCCAAAGTCTTCCATATTCATCAGCATATGCTTGATCTCCTGTATCAATATATTTTTTACCATCACGATACTTTATAGTATTTTTATTTTCTTTTGCTGCATCTCCAATATAATGTTGCATCATGCTTGGGCCACTTACATATAATTCACCAATATATGGTTTACCTTCTTCATTTAAGCCATAAGGTAATTCTTCTCCCGTTTCTAAATCAACAATAATAAAATCATTCCCGAATAATGGAAAACCACAACAACCATAAGCCTTTGGTACATCTTTACCAGAAATATTTAAAGTAAATGGTCCAAATTCTTCGTTTTGACCATAACCTAAAGCATTTTGACAAAAACTGCCATGTGCTCTTAATATTTCATCAATTTTACGGTCATCTTCTGGAGAAATGCCTTCACCACCATGGTTAATTGATTTAACATGAGATAAATCTTTACCATCTAAAGCCGGATTATCAATTAAAGTAGTAACAAATGATGGTACAGTAAAGAAATGATTAATTTTATCTTTTGAAGTAATAATTCCTGGAAATTCATTTCTATCATATGAAGCAATTAAAGTTGTATTCATTTGATAGTATCTTGATAATTGCATTCCCATCAATGAAAATGCTACCATTGGAGGAATCAATTGACACGATGTATCTCCAAATTCAAAATTAAGAGGCATCAAAGTAGATTGATAAGGAGCAGCATTAATAGCTATATCGGTCATTGCTATCCTTTTAGCTGGACCAGTAGTTCCTCCAGTATGAACAATAAATTTAGGCTTTTCAGCGTCAAACTGTTCTCTTCTAGTATTATTTTTTTCGCCATATTCTTTAATAAAATCATTCCATAAAATAAATCTAGAATCTCTATTTTCATCAGTATAAAAACTAGCCTTTTTATCTATTTTTTCTCTTTTTATATAATTATCTAATTTTAAAAATATTTGTTGATATTTCTTTAATATTTTTCTTTGTTCATCAATACTTAAACTAGATAGCTCTTTATCACTAGGCATACTTTTAACAATATTTTCTAACACATGTTTATAATATGGATTTTGATAAATATAATTAAGTCCAAATACTTGTACTCCATATAATAAATTCATTTTTCTTGGAAAAGAATCTTGTAATGATGTTACAATTACTGTTTCAACATCAGTTCCTTTAATTGCTTCTTTAACAATTGGATACATAACATCAATTATTACCATTGTTTTAACATCATTTTCTTTAATATGTTTTTTTAACATTTCTGGGGTAACTGCTGATGGATTAAACCATTCAGTAGCAATACCCATATCATTTGCTCCATACATTGTATAATAAGTTTCTGGAACATTTAAACCAAACATAGATATAGTATCATCTGCTTTAACTCCAAGATTTAAAAGCGCATTACCAGTAATATTTATATTATCAAATAATTCTTTATTATTTATTTGTCTTCCATAAAACTTAAAAGCCGGTATAGAATAATAATCACTAAAATGTTCTTTAGCAGAATCCATTATAAATTCTGTTGCAGTTTTATACATCTTACTTTCATCAAAATCAAATTCATTAAAATGTTTTAAATATGGTTTATCAATAGATAAAATTTTCTTTGTTTCCACAATATAGCCTCCAAAATATTTCTAACTTCATTATAGTACATAAAAAAATTAAAAACAATAATTTTTTTGAATATTGTATCAAATATGATACAATATTGTTAGGTGATACAAATGGATTATGATAAAAACTATATTGAAACAATATATGATGCTAATGAACTTAATGAAATATTTATTAAAGAATTTATTCAACTAAGAAAAGAAAATAATTTAACTCAAGAACTATTTTCTAAATATTCTAATGTTCCACGAGAAAAAATAGCCAGGATAGAATCCGGCTACTCATCTCCAAGTATACTTAGTTTACTTAAGATACTTGCACCAATTGGTTATACTATAAAAATTGAAAAGGTTAAGAAGAAATAATTATAAAGTAAATAAATATAAATTTTCTTGATAAACATTACTCTCTAACTTGAAATCAATCTGTTTTAACAGTTCTCCACCGATCTTTTGATAAAACTCATTAGCGCTATTTTAAACCAGAGTGCTTATTAACACATATTTATATTGTGTTTTTAAAATTTCAAATGCATAAGCAATTAGAGAACTACCTATTCCTTTATGTTGATAATTTTTATCTATATATAATGAATAAATTTCACAATATTCATCAGAATATCCTTTTTTATTTTTTCCATATCTTAAAAATCCTATAACTTGATTATCTATTTTACAAACAACATATTCATTAATCTTATTTTTACATTTTTCAATACTTTCTTCTTTTTGATTTTTTAAATTTTTCAAAAAATCAGTTGGAAATATTCCTGTATAAGTATTAATCCATTCATTAATATTTATATCAACTATTTTTGACGCATCTGATATTTTTGCCTGTTCTATTTTCATATTACTTAGTATCCTTTCAATTTAAAATTTATTTTTAATGTTAATTTCAATTAATATTATAAATATCACGAGTATAAACTTTTTCATTGTTTTTTAATCTTTTATCCACTCTATTTGCTAAAATAATATCTGATTGCTCTTGAAAAGCATTAAAATCATTCACAATTTCAAAGCCATTAAACGAATCAATATTTAATAGTGGCTCATAAATTATTATTCTTACTTTATTTGTTTTTTTATTAATATATTTCATAATATCTAATATTGCACTTTCCCTAAAATTAGTAGAATCCTTTTTCATAGTTAATCTATATATACCAATAACATTTGGATTATATTTTAATATCGACTCACTTATATACTTTTTTCTCGTCTCATTACTGTTAATTATTGCACTGATTAAATTTTCTGGAATATTTTTATAATTTGACCTTAATTGCTTTGTATCTTTGGGTAAACAATAACCGCCGTATCCGAATGAGGGATTATTATAATAGTTGCCTATTCTACTATCTAATGATATACCATCTATAATATTTTTTGAGTTTAAGTTTGTAGACGCTGCAAAAGTATCAAGCTCATTAAAGAAAGCAATTCTCAAAGCTAAATATGTATTTGCAAATAATTTTACAGCCTCCGCTTCTGATGATGTCATTATCTTAATCTCAACATCCTTTTTTAATGATGCTTTTTTTAATATTTTTGCGAATGCAATTCCTTTTAGAGTATCACCACCAACAACTATTCTACTCGGATATAAATTATCAAACAAAGCCTTTCCTTCTCTTAAAAACTCTGGTGAAAAAATAATAGAATTAATTTTATATTGTTCTTTAATTTTATCTGTATAACCAACTGGAACCGTACTTTTAATTACAATAGTTGAAAATGAATTTATTCTTAATATTTTTTGAATAACATTTTCTATTGAACTAGTATCAAATTCATTAGTTTTTTCATCATAATTAGTGGGAGTACATATTATAATGTAATTTGAATCCTTAAATGCTAACTTATAATTATCTGTAGCTTGTAGATTTAACTTTTTTGTTTTAAAAAAAGTTTCTATATCTTTATCCTCTATTGGAGATACTCTTTTATTTATTAAATTTATTTTAGTATTATCAATATCATAAGCAATTACCTCATTATCTTGACTTAATAATGTAGCTATAGATAATCCCACATAGCCAATACCCGCAACCGTTATTTTCATATAATTCCTCTTTCTATAATTTTAAAATTCCATTAAATACTATCTCATTATTTTCAGAATAACATGATTCAATTTTTTCGGTTTTTTCCCAATTATAAGTTTTTATAATATTATCAAAATCTTTTACTTTATATTCTGGCATAGTAATAAGTGGTTTTGTAGTATTTAAAAAGGCAAAAGATTTTAATAATAACTGCGTCCCTATTCCAATATTTCTGTATGCTTTCTCAACATAAATTGTACATATTTTCTTTTCTTCTTTTGAGTTTTTTAAAAAAACCACTCCAATAGGAACATCATTATTTAAACAAAATACGATTTCTCGTATGTTTCCATCTAATTCTTTACAAAATTTTTCATGAAACCAATGATAATGATTAGGATAGTCTATTTCTAATTCTTTTGTTACATTATATAATTTTTCCAATAACTGTTTACTTTTCAAATCATCTTTTATTTTTGAATATTCACAATATTTTAACATTTTCCCACCTAAATTCTTAATTTAATTATATTATAAAAAAAAGAATTTGAAATCTGCCAAATTCTTTATAGTATATAAAATTATTTTATATATTAAAATTTAATATTTAAAGTCTTTTTTAATTAATATTCTAGGATTATCTGCTGCATAAGCATTTAAAGGTTCACAACCAGTACAATGACTTTTTCCATTTTCTTTTAACCATTTTGCCATTATATCAGCCTTTTTGTATTTATCACTTTCACTAAAATAATCTGTTTCTATTTGATTAATTCTATGAGCAGCACAATTACATGGAACTACCAAGTCTTTGTCAGGAATATAAAACCGTACATAATCAACTAAATTACATTCATTTGTTGGATTTATTCTAAATTGATTATTAAATGTTTTCCTTATTTCTTCATCGTTTTCTCCAGCCCATGTTTTTGAATATCCTAATAGTTCAACAGAATTATGTTTATCTAGTTCTTTTAAAAACTCATTATATTTTACTTTATAAAACTCAATATCTTTTGGATTCCATAAGGTATTTGGATTATCTGTTGGTCTAATTGGAATTATAGACCACGAATTAAAGTGCAATTCATCTAACATATTGTATAAATCAACAATATCTGCAATATTATATGGACTAACAACAGTATTAGCTCTCAACATAATATTTGGATTTTGCTCACGAATTATCTTAACACCTTGTTTTATTCTATCAAGTCCGCTTGCCAATCCTCTTAATTTATCATTTATTTCCGGTTTGCTTCCATCTATACTAATAATTACTTGATCTAACCCAGCTTCTACTAATTTTTGCCCAAAATTAGGTAATAAATAACCATTTGTTATAATTGATGTTTGGTAGCCTGCTTCATGACTCTTTTTTATATAATTAATAATATTTTTGTGTAATAGTGGCTCTCCACCAGTAAATCTAATAATATTATATGTTCCACTATCATTCATATATTGAATAATTGAGTCAAATTGTTCATCTGTAATATTATATAAACCATGTTGATGGGCAAAATAACACATAAAGCAACCAGCATTACAATTCTCCGATAATCTTACAAACATAATAGTCCGATTCATTTTTATCTGTTTCTCCCTTTATTTAATGATAATAGTTTTTCTTTTGTATCACGATAATCATCATAATTTCCTAAATATTCTGTAATTTTTTTGTCTTCTATATAAAGAATCTTCCTAGCTATTTCATTAATAAAATATCTGTCATGTGATATAAACAAAATAGTACCAGAATACTCTTTTAATGCCTCTTCTAAAACCTCTTGTGTTGTTATATCAATGTGGTTAGTAGGTTCATCCATAATTAATAAATTAACATTTTTTTGCATCAATTCAAATAATTTTAAACGAACTTTTTCTCCACCTGATAAAGTTCCAACACGCTTAAATACATTTTCTCCATTAAACATAAATTTTGCTAATGAGGCTCTTAAATGGGTTTCATTTCCATAAAAACTTTTTCTGGCAACATCTAAAATAGTTGCATTATCATCTTCAAAAGTTATTATTTGAGGAATATATCCTATCTTCACATTGCTACCAATTCTAACATGATCATTCCCATCTTCATTTTCATATAGCCCCATTATATATTTAATTAAAGTTGATTTTCCACTACCATTTTTTCCCATCAAACAAGTTCTGTCTTTAAATACAATATCAAATGACACTTGATCTAATAAGTCCTTATCGGCCACAGTCAAATCTAAATCTCGTATCATTAAAACTTGTTTACCTGATCTATCAATCATTTGAAAATTCAATGGTATTTCTTTTGCAGTTTCAGGTTTATCTAAAACTTCAATTTTATCTAATCTTTTCTGAATACTTGCTGCCCTTCTAAAAAAGGATTCTCCTCCAGGGTAAGCTAATTTACCAAATTCTTGTAATTGTTTTATTTTTCTCTTCATGGCTTCAATCATTTTTTGTTGATCTTTGTATTGTTCAAATTCGGCTAAAGTTCTTCTCTCGTTTTCCTTTAAATAATATGAATAATTTCCAAAGAAAATTTCTGATTTACCTCTTTCAATCAATACAATTTTTGAAACCACTTTATCGAGAAAGTATCTGTCATGTGAGCACAATATAATTGTACCATTATAACTTTTTAAATAAGACTCTAACCATTCTAAAGTGTCAATATCCAGATTATTCGTAGGTTCATCTAGTAATAAAATATCTGGATTGGATAGCATAATTGAAGCTAAATTCACTATTGTCTTTTCTCCACCTGATAATGTATTAAATTCCCTATTTAACATATTTTCATCAATTCTAAATTTATTGCATAGTTCACTGATCTTTGAATCTATAGTATAACCATCTAAATCCATAAATCTATTTTGTAACTTTCCATACCGATCCAATATTCTTTCTAATTTGTTTGAATTTGCAACAGACATTTGTTTTTCTAATTCTTTCATATGAGCTTCAATATCAAAAACATCTTTAAAATCTCTTGTCAAAATATCTCTAACAGTACATTCATCACCTACTACTGGTGGCATTTGCGATAATAATTGGACATTAGCATCCTTTCTAATACTAATGCTACCATTATCAAGTCCTTCTTCCTTAGTAATTAATTTAAACAAAGTTGTCTTACCACAACCATTTGGTCCTATTAGCCCAATTTTTTCTCCTGATGTTACATCTAAAGAAAAACTATCTAATACATTTTTAAATCCGTAATTCTTTTTAGCATTAGCTATTGAAATATCCATCATTTTACTTCACTCCTTATCTACATTATTAAACATTGTCCTTAAATCATTAATACTATATTTTAAAAAATAGTCGTTTAATTTTTCATTACTATATTCTGTTAATACAGTATCATTATCAATGGTCGATATAACACTATTTAATGGATATCCCCCCATTTCAACAGTATCTAATTTTTTCCGAACAATGTATGGTATCTTATTATAGCAGAAAGTCTCTTTTTTATCATTAGAAATAAGAAAATAAGCCCTAGTTATATAAATCATACTTCCAATTTTTATTTTGTCACTAACTACTATATCATATAAATGATCTTTGACTGTTATATATTCTTTATCATCTATTATTATTCCATCATCAATTCCCAAAATAAAATCAAAATCTTCTTTTATTTGTTCTGCAGCATTTTTGGCTTTAGCTTTTGCCCTTTCAATATTAGTACCTATCTCATTCTGATCCACAAAATAATCATAATCATTTAAATTTTTAATCAAAATATTATTTTCAAAAATTGAACAAAGCATTCTTGAAATTATTTCAAATTTAGAATTATTTTTTGTAGCTATTAAAATTTTCATAATTGCTATCCCTCCAAATTAGTTATATGAAAGTTCAATTAATTCCATCCATCTCATATAAATATCATTATAATCATCTATATTATAACCTCTTAAAAATTCTTCCCATTCTTCTTCTAAATTATTAATTTTTAAACTTTTCTTTAAAATGTAAATGTCGAAGTATTTTGTAGATATAGACACATTACCTAAATCAATATAATAATATTTCCCATTATTAACTAAAATATTTGTTAAACTAAAATCACCATGAATTAAAGCATCATCATTAGGTTTATTTTGTTTTAGAAAAGTAATTAAATCATTTTTAGAAAAGTCCTTAAAATGCTCTCCTCTCAATTGATAAACTATATCAATTTTTTCAATTGTGTTCTTTAATAAATTGTCTACAGAAAATTTTTTAAATTGACATTTTTCACTATATTGTTCATGAATTTTTTTTAACTCTTGCCCAAGTCGATATCCAAATTTTTTCGATTCATATAATGGTTCTCCATCAATATATTCTCTTAATAAATACTCTTTATTTCCATACGAGTTATAATAATAAACATTTGCAACACACATTTTATCTTTTAAATATTTTAATACATCATATTCTTCTTTTAAGCTATCATTTCCTTTAATATTTTGAACTTTTAGAATAGCATCTTGTTCTTTTTTTGTTTTTACACGGTAAACCAAGCAACCAGAAAGTCCTAATTTTTCTTGTTGCAATGTTTTTATTTTGATTAAATCTAATAATTTTTCATCATCAATAATTATGTTATTTATAGTTTTTTTAATTCTACAAACTAAATATTCATTTTCATTATAAATTGTATTAATATATTTAATAAAACTTTCCTTATCTTCGTGTCCAAAATTTTCTAAATTTATAATTTTTATTATATCATCTAAAGTCTTATATCTTTTTACGGATGTAATTTGAATTTCTAATTTTTCATCTGTATTTTCATTAATTAATTCACATATTTCTAAATATTCTAAATTTAAATTGTTATCAAATATTTTATAAGTTTGTTTATTATTTCTTATGTTTTCAAACTCTTTTTCATTGCATTTTATTTTTTTCATTATTTTCGGTTAGTCCTCCCTTCAAACATTTAATAAACTCATTTATTACGAAATTGTTATTCTTTTTTTGTATGGCCACATCAACTGAATAAATATCGGCAGTTGTTTTTGATGAAATAACACACAAATTGCCTTTTTCTATTTCATCTCTTACTATTTCTTCATTAATATAACCAATGCCAATTCCTGATTTTAATAACTCTTTTGATACTGGCGCAGAATTACTAATTGCTTTTACTACAAACTTAATATTTTTATGTTCAGTTTCTAATTCCTTGCTCAAATTGGTGTTACTATCAGGAACTATTATAGGTATAATTGTATCATTGTAATTTTTCTCGTTTAATATTTTTTGATATTTCGGTATACCTACACATACTATATTATTGTTTTTTATTTTCTTTATATCTATGCCAGATAAATTCATATTTTTTGAGGAATTAAAAATGACAACATCCAACTTCTTTGCCTGCAAATCTTTAAACATAATATCTTCATTTTTACATCTTATTATTACTTTTACATTAGGAAATTTGGTTTGAAATTTTTTTAATGATTCAGCAAAAGATAAAAGTGGTAAGTTAAGCGAAACTCCTACATTTATTTCTGTTATTTCTTTTTTATTTAACTCCTGTATAATGCTTATACCAGATGAAATACTATCGTCTGCCATTCTTACATATTCATATAAAATAGAACCTGCCTTAGTTAAGTGAATACCAAAGTTCCCTCTTTCAAAAAGTTTAATATTTAATAAATCTTCAAGTTTGCTAATACTATATGAAATTGCAGGTTGTTTTACTCTCAATATTTGCGACGCTTTAGAAAAAGAATCTGCTTCTGCACAAACTTTAAATATAAACAATAATCCATAATCTAAATTAGAAAAAAACATAAACAATCACCACAGGTTTTATTATAGCATAAATATCTTTTATTTAACATCAAATATAACTACGAATATAATTTTTAATAATATCTACTTGATTTAAAAAGCCATTAGTGGTATCAATATTAAAAGCTTTACCTTTTACTATTGAATTAATAGATTTAACAAGTTCTGACTGTTTATATTTCCTATCCACAAAAACTATTGTTTCAATGCCTAAAGCACTTGCCCAACCTAACTCAACAGACACCCCCATAGAATCTTCAGGGAATGCAATTAATAGATCTGTATTTTGAATTTCGTTAAAATCTGCAATAGTGCAATCAGAGCCATACATTTTCTTTTTGCCATATTCTTCTCGATCTAATGCTAAAAATGTTGTTGAACTAATGTCCTGGCAAAAAGCATAAATCTCTTTAATAAAAATTTCAAATTCTCTATATATCCCATCATCAGTTAAATATTTAGATATTGGACAAGCTATAAAAATTTTTTTATATTTCATTTTTTTCTCCTTCAATTAAATTTGTTAGTATTTTTCTAATATCTTCTACACCATTTCCTTCTATATTAAAATCACTATTTTCTTTTTTCTTATATTCTTGTTTTAAGAGGAGATTAAACCTTTCTATAAATTCATTTTCAAAATTAGAATTAACTAATTCTGTTATGAATTCATATATTTTATCTACAACATATGTTTCTCCTCTAGGCAAAATACTTTGTAAATAATTTAAACTAAGCTTTTGAGTACCCCAATTAATTGTTTTATATTTATCTAATATTTTCTTTGCATATTCTATATTATAGAATTGACTTAAATTCTGTGGTGGTAAAATAATTGTTGGTTTATGCAATGATTCAGTTTCATATATCGTAGTTAATCCGGGTGAAGTCAAAAATAATTTTGCATTATTTATTGATGAAATAAAATCTTTTTGTTGTAATGTTTCTACTTTAATATTTCTACTATCCATGTTTTCATTCTTTAACTCATTTAATATACTTATTTTAGCATTAGTGCCACAGGTAATAATTATTTTTTCAGATTTAAAAATCTTTAAAAGTGGTATGATTACTGTCTTGACATAAGACTCTCCGTTTCCTATTGGTGAATGTAATCCCCCAACATTTATATGAATATAATCTTCTTTATATGGTCTATATTTTTTTTCAAGTTTACTTTGAATTGGATTAATCCATTTTAAATTTTTTACTTGAGCTAATACTTTTTTAGAAGCATCTGTTAAATTAC